>JBEIVK010000586.1:0-3028 GCA_040373935.1 Alphaproteobacteria bacterium | reverse complement strand
GGCCTGGGGCTGGCCGGCGCTGGCCCGCGGCCCTCTGGCGGCGCTGCACGCGCTGGCGCTCGGGGCGGGGATGCAGATCGCCCTCGTCGCAACGCTTGTGCTGGTGGGCGGGTCCGGGCGGGCCTGGTTCGCCCTGGCCGGGCTGCTGCCGGCGCTGGGCTGGGCCGCCCGCCCGGCCCTTGCCCCGCCGCGCCCAGGCCCGGCCGCGTGGGTCGGCCTCGCCGTTCTGGGGGTGGTGGGGTTGCCGGTGGCGCTGGGCCCTGCCACCGACACCGACGAGCTGTACCAACACCTCGTGTTGCCGGCGTCCTTGCTGCGGGGAGATGCGCCGCACGGTTGGCTGGAGCCGAACGGGAGTCGCCCCCTCGGCCTGCCGCTGTGGATGGCGCCGGCCCTCGCGTTGGGCGGGGACGCCGCGCCCCGCGTCTTGCACCTGGGCCTGGCCGTGGGCCTCGTGCTCGGCGTGGACGCCCTGGCGGCCGCCCGCGGGGGCCGCAGCGCCGCCGCGGTGGCGGTCGCCGTGCTCGTCGGGAGCCACACCTTCGCTTGGGCGGCGCCCGTGCTCGGCACGGACCTGCCGGCCGCTTTTGTCGCGCTGCTCCTGCTCGACGCCGCCGGGCTCGGGGCGTGGGCCCTGGTCGGCCTGCTCGGCGGGCTGGGCGCAGGGCTCAAGCCCACCGTGCTCGGGCCCTTCCTCGGCGCCCTGCTCGTTGGCGTCGGGCCGTGGCGCGCGCGTCTCGGGGCCGTCGCGCTGGCCGGGCTCCTCGTCGCGCCGTGGCCGCTGCGCAACCTCTGGCACGGCCTGCACCCGCTGTTCCCGTTCGCGGGATGGCCGGAGCCTCTCGGCTTCATGGCGGCCTCGCGCTACGGCGCCGGCCGCTCGCCCGTCGATTTTCTCCTGCTGCCGTGGCGGGTGTGCTTCGACGCCGATCCGTCGGGCCTGCGCTTCCTCGGTCGTCTCTCGCCCGCGGTGTTCGCCGGCGTGGTGGGCGGGGTGCTCGCGCTTCGGCATCCCGGCGCGCGGCGGGCGTGGGCAGCGGCCCTGCCGGCGCTGCTGCTGTGGGCGGCCGGCCCGCACGTCCTCCGCTTCCTCCTGCCCGCGCTGCCTGCCTTGGCGCTGGCGGTGGGCGCGAGCGCCCGCGGGCCGCGGGTGGCGGCCTTTGTGCTGGCCGCCGGCCTAGCGGGCGCCGCCGCGAACCTCGGGCCGGCGGTGCAACGCACGGGGGACCGCGTCGCGGTGCTGGGCGGGGCCGAGTCCACCGCGGACTTCGCGGCGCGGCGGCTCGAAGCGGCCTCGGCGGTCGCCTTCGTGCGCGCGCACCTGCCGGACGACGCGCGGGTCGCCTTGCTCTACGCGTGGAGCGCGGCGCCGCTCGGCCGGCCCACCCTGCTCGGCAGCGTCGAGGACCACATCCCCGTGCGGCATCTGCTCCTCGCGCACGGGGCGGGGGCCTTTGACGTGCTGCGCGCGGCGGGGGTGACGCACCTGCTCGTGGGCCCAGCGCGCATCCCGGCCCGCGCGGCCCCCGAGCTCGACGCCCAGGCCCACGCGGCGGCCTACGAGGCGCCGGCCACCACGCTGGCCCGGCTTCTGCACGACGACGCGGTGCGCATCTTCGTCGACGGCCCCTATGCGGTGTATCGGCTGGAGCCGGATCACCCGCCGCCGCTTGACACCGCGGCGCCCCTCCAATAGGACGGCGACGTCACTGCGGAAGTGGCGGAATTGGTAGACGCGCTAGTCTCAGGAGCTAGTGAGGTAACTCGTGGGGGTTCGAGTCCCCCCTTCCGCACCATCTCACACCCGGGGCCTCCACCCCGGGTGTGTTGCTTTTGGCACGGCCCGCTGGGTGGGCCGCCCCCGCGCCGGAGGCTTCCCCGTTGCCGGCCGGCGTGGCGCGGCCTAAAGTCCCGCGCGGAGGTGGGACGATGCGGACTCTCTCGCTGCTCGCGCTGCTGGGGGCGCTGGGGTGCGCGCGGGGCGCGCTGAAGGGCGCCGGGGACGACACGGGCGCGCCCCGGGACGCGGGCGCCGACAGCGCCGCCCCCGACACCGGCGATGCCCCCGCCGGCCCTGACTTCAGCCGCTTCACCGGCGCCGTCACCCTCTCGGTGGACAGCAGCTTCGACGCCTTCGATTGCGGCCCGGAGTCGGCGGACGAGGTGGGCGCTCCCCCCGCGGACGCCCGCCTGCTGGCCGATGCCCAGGCCGCCTGCCCGTCCTGCACGCAGATTCACGAGGTGTTGGCCAGCCCCGACACCCTCTGCGAGGTGCCGCTGCCGCGGCTGCGCGGCCTGCGCATCGACGGCGCGTTCGCCGAGGTCTACGCCTTCTTTCCCGGCGACGCCGGGCTGGAGGCCGTCCAGATTGACGACGACGCGCGCTTCGACGGCGTCTCGGTCGACTGGGTCGGCCCGCTCGGCGAGGACTTCACCTCCGAGGCCGAGGCCTACGGCAGCTTCACCTTTCCGCCCCTGGGCTCGCCATGAACCGTCGCCCCATCCACAAAGGCCGCGTGGTGGATCTCGGCCTCGAAACAGCCACTCTCCCAGACGGCCGCACGCTCGAGCTGGAGGTCATCCGCCACCCGGGGGCCGCCGCCATCCTGCCGCTGCACGCCGACGGCACCGTCACCCTCGTGCACCAGCACCGCCACGCCGCGGGCGGGCTCATCTACGAAGTGCCTGCGGGAAAGCTCGACAACGGGGAGGCGCCAGAGGTGTGCGCCGTGCGCGAGCTGGCGGAGGAGGTGCAGCTTCAGGCGGGGCGCTGGGAGCCGCTCGGGTTCATCCACACGACGCCGGGCTTCACGGACGAGAAGATCTGGCTGTTCGCCGCCCACGATCTCCGCCCCGCCGAGGGCCACCCCGAAGCCGACGAGTACATCCGGGTGGTGCGCGTTCCGCTCGCCGAGGCGTGGGCCATGGTCCAAGACGGCCGCATCACCGACGGCAAGACCATCTGCGCGCTGGCGCGGGCGGCGGGGCCGGGCCGGCGCTGAGCGGGGGCGCGGGCGCCCGCGGCGGG
>JBEIVK010000391.1:0-4270 GCA_040373935.1 Alphaproteobacteria bacterium | reverse complement strand
GGCCCGCGGGTACGTGCGCGGCGCGGCCGCTGGCCCGCTGAGCGCGAGGGCGTGCACGGTCGCGGCGGTCCACGGGCGCGCGGGCGCCGTGAACGTCTCGGTGGCGCGGGCCTCCGCGGGCGGGGACGCGCTGGCCGGGGCCGCGGGGGCCTTGGGCGACTCCGGCGGCTCCCCGGAGCTGGGGCCGCCGGTGCAGGCGGCGAGCAGCAGCGCGCCGAGGGCCCTCATTCGGCGGCGCCTTCCGCGGCCTTTTGCTCGAGGTCCAGCTTGGCCTGGAGGACGTCCACCCGGTTGACCTTGTCGAGCGAGGACCAGTAGAGCACGCCCTCGCGCACGGCGATGCGCGGGTACTTCAGCGGCTGGTTCAGCAGCTTGAAGGTGAACTCGACCTTGCCCGGCTTTTTGAACTTGGTGATGTAGCCGGTGTCCGTGAGGACCCAGATGCGGCCCTCCTCGTCGACCGTGAGGTCCAGCGCTTCGAAGGCCGGGTCCAGATGGGAGCGGTCGATCACCTTGCCGTAGCGGAAGCCGTCGAGGTTGTAGGCGACGATATCGGGCCCGAAGACCAGCAGCAGGCGGCCGTCCTTGCCGACCTCGCAGCCGTTGGGCGCGCCGTCCTTGACCTCGAAGCGCGCGACCTCTTCGCTGTCCAGCGTGTAGGACACGGCCTCGCCGTCGAGGATGGCGACGAGGACCTGCTTCTTCGGGACGAACATGAGGCAGGATGTGCCCCCGAGGCCGGGCTCCGCGGCGCGCTTCGTCTCGACCTTCCAGCCGATGGTGGGGCGGCCCTCGGCGTCGTACAGCTGGATGCGCCCGCGGGCGTCCAGGCCGGCGAAGCCGTCGGACTCCTTGCCCGGGATGACCTCGACGTCGATGGGGTTGACCCAGCGGCCCGCCTCTTCGCCGGCGGCCGACCCGGAGACGTACCACTTGCGCCCGCGCTCGAACCAGAGGTTCGTGATGTCGGGCTCTGCGCCGAACACGCGGTCCGGCTTGCCGTCGTCGGCGTAGCGCTGGAGGCGGTTGTTGCCGGTGTCTGCCACGTAGACTTGGCCCAGGCGGTCCACCTCGACCGCCACGGGCTCGCCGAGGGACTGGATCTGGCCGGGCGCCCAGCCGGGCTCGCCCCAGTAGCCGACGTTGCGGGGCGGGCCGCCGCGCATCACGGCGTAGGCCTCGAAGATCTCCACCAGCTCGGCGAGGTAGGCGGACTCAGCGCCCGTGGCGCGCAGCGCGGCCATCTGCACGGCCGGGATGCCGTTCGGGTCTGCCAGCTTGCGGAGTGCCTTTTGCGCGCGGGTGGAGGACTTGATGGCCTGGGCGCGGTAGCCGGCGGGCACGAGCCGGTTGACGACGGGGTGCAAGAAGGCCGGGCCCTCGGCCACGGCGGCGCCGATGGTGGCCAGCGCGGCGTCATCGCCGAACTGCTCGGCCTTGTAGCGGGCGAAGGCGTCTTCGAGCGACTGGTAGAAGGCCTCGGCCTGCTTCTCGGCCTCCTTGGACTCCAGCCATTTGTCCAGCTTCTCCGTCTGCGTGGGCGTCGGGAAGTTGACCGCCACCTCCGAGAGGAAGGTGTCGTTGAACACGATGCCGCCGTAGGCCTCGTCGATGCGCACCCGCACGACCCGCCCGGACTTGCCCACGGGGATGTCGACGCGCTGCACCTGGTCTTGGACGCGCAGCCCCTCCACGGCCACGGCGCCGTCCACCAGCACGGTGAGGACCTTGGGCCGGCCGTACTCGCGGAAGCTGCGCTGGCCCTTCGCGAGGTTGCCGCCCCACACCGACACCGTCTGGATGTCCGTGGCGCGGCCGAGGTCCACCTCCACCCACTCCCCGGCGCCGTCCACCGCGACGCCCTCCGCCCAGCCTGTAGACAACAGGCCGTCAAAGGCGAGATCCACCGGGTGTTTGCCAGCCTCGGTGGCGCCGGTGGAGGAGGCGCGCGGCGCGGCGGCGTGGGCGGCGAGGGCGAGGCTGAGCAGGGCGAGCATGCGCGATCTCCGGGCGGACGCAGAGAGCGGGTTAGCCGGTTGGCCGCCGGCGCTCCACCGGCGGGAGGCGGTCGTGACGCGTTCCTTTCGCTGCGCGGCATCTCCCGGTGCGCTGTTGGCCGTGCTTGTCGCTGGGTCGGCCCGCGCAGGAGGGGCCGCGATCGTCGCGGATCTGCATGTGGACACCCCGTCGCAGCTCGCCGACCGCGGCCTTCCCCTCGACGCGCCGGCGGGGCTGGAGGCCGGGCTCGTCGCGCTGCGGGCCGGCGGCGTCGGCCTCGCGACGATGGCGCTCTGGGCCGGAAAGGCCGGGGTGGATCACCCCGCGCGGGTGGAGCGGCTGTTCGCACGGCTGGAGGCGGAGGATGCTCGCCTGGATGCCGTGCGGGTCGTGCGCACGCCGGCGGAGGCGCGGGCCGCGGTGGCCGCGGGGCGGATCGGGCTGCTCGTGGCCCTGGAGGGGGCGGAGGGCCTGGGGGCGGACTGGGAGGGCGCGCTCGCCGCGGCAGACCTGCGCGGCCTCCGCATGGTCGGCCTCGTCTGGTCCCGCAGCAACCGCTTCGCCGGCAGCTCGGGCGATGGCGGCGGGGGGTTGACCGACGACGGGCGGCGCCTGCTCGCCGCCGCGCAGGCCCGCGGCCTGCTCGTGGACGTCTCCCACGCCTCTCGGCCGGCCACGTTGGCGGCCTGCGCAGCGGCGCGGGCGCCGCTCGTCGCCAGCCACTCCGGGGCGGCGGCCGTGTTCGACCACCCGCGCAACCTGAGCGACGCCGAGGCGCGCTGCATCGCGGGTACGGGCGGGGTCATCGCGCTCAACCTCCACGCCGCCTTCCTCGGGGGCGCGCAGGATCTCCAGGCGGCGGTGGCGCACCTCGAGCACCTGCGCGCGCTGGTCGGGGCGCGGCACCTTGCGATCGGCAGCGACTACGACGGCTGGATTCAGACCCCCGCCGGCCTCCCCGACGCCGCCAGCCGGCCGCGGCTCATCGCGGCGCTCGCGGCGCGCGGGTGGTCTGCGGAGGAGCTGGCCCTGCTGCAAGGCGAGGCCTTCTTGCGGGCCTGGGAGCAGGCGGCGGCGGTGCGGTGAGCGGTGCGGTGAGCGGCGCGGTCAGGCCGGGCGCCACCGCAGGACGGCGCGGGTGGCGCTCGCCTCGACGGGCCCGAAGGTGCGCAGCCCGAGGGCGGGCAGCGGCGCGCGGCACCACGGGTTGAGCCAGGCCTCAGCCTGTACGGCGGCCGGCGCGGCCGGGGACCGCGAGAGCCAGAGCACGCCGGCGAGGCCTTCGTGCAGCGGATCTCGGAAGATGCCGGGGCCGGGGCTGCGGTCCACGGCGGCCTCCAGGCCGGCACCCTCGGAGGAGAGGCGGTCGGCTTTGCCGAGCAGAAGCTCGCGCCGGGCGCCCTCCGACACGCCCCACGGCTGGTCGGAGACGAGCGCGACGAGCAGCGGCGGACGCGGGCCGGGCGCGAGGCGGTGGGCGTCGATGGCCGGGTGCAGACGCGGCTCGATGGCGGCGAGGCTGCGGTGGCCGTCGAAGGGGCCGAACGCGAAGGCGACCGGCCCCTGGCCCGCCGCCGCGCGGCCCCCTGTCAGGGCGAACTCCAGCGAGACGCGCTCGTCTTCGTAGGCGGCGTAGCGCCCCTCCCAGCCCCCGCGATCCACCTCGTGCAGCCACAGGTCGATCGCGCGGCGAACGGGCTCCGGGTCGAAGCCCGGTGGCAGGGGGCGCTTCACGAGCACCGCGACGCGGGTGGGCGAGCCGACCCGCCCGAGCGCGCGGGCCAGGCGGGCGCGGGTGGCGGCCTCGGCCGCGGGCCGCTGCTGGCGAAGGAAGGCCAGCACGGACAGCTCGGCGCGGACGCCGCCCGGGCCGGTGAGCGCCCAGACGCCGTCGCCGCCATCGACCGCCGCCCAGCCCCCGGCCCGCAGCGCGCCGAGGGCGAGCAGCTCGGCCATCGCCTGGAAGGCCCGTGGGTTGTGGAGGGCCCGCGCCCGGCCGGCCACCGCATCGGCGAGGGACGGGGGCAGGGAGTCCAGCACGGCGTCCAGGGCATCCCGCAGCGGGGCCGCGTCGTCCTCGGCGAGCTGCCGGGCCATCGTGTAGCCCCCGCCAGGGAGGCGGCGCAGGTCGGCGCGCAGGGGCTCCGGGAGGACGGGCATGGCGGGCTCCGGGGCGGCGGGAGAGGGGAAGTTAGCGGGATTGGCGCGGGCGGGCCAACCGCCGGCGCCGCGAGAGGGCGAAGCTGGCGAGCAGCGCGGCCCAGCCGAGCGG
>JBEIVK010000910.1:0-1747 GCA_040373935.1 Alphaproteobacteria bacterium | reverse complement strand
GCGTCGATGGGGTGGCCCCGGCTTCTCCCGCCGATTAGGCGGCACTCCCGCCGGGCGACCTCGCCCGGCATCCCGGTCGGGCCCCCGCGCCCGGCCCTCTGCCCGAGGACGCAACACTTTGCGCGATCCGAACGAAGTCACCGAAGAATCCGCCGCGTCCGCCCCGGCCGCGGCCCCCGCGTCCGCCCCGGCCGCGGCCCCTGCTCCCGCCGGCGCGGCCAATGCCCCTGCCGACGCGGCCGATGCCCCCGTGGCCGCCGCCGAGTCTGGCGACGCCCTCCCCGCCGTCGTCACCGACTACGCCTCCCAGCGCTCCTTCGCGGAGTTCCCCCTCTCTGCCGAGGTGCTCCAGGGCATCGCCGAGAAGGGCTACACGATGGCCACGCGCGTCCAGGCCGCCACCCTCGAGGCCGCCCTCGCCGGGCGCGACCTCGTCGTGCGCAGCAAGACGGGCACCGGCAAGACGGCCGCCTTCTGCATCCCCACGCTCGAGCGCATCGCCGCCGGCGCCCGCGCCCCCCGCGCCATCGTGCTCGCCCCCACGCGCGAGCTCGCCCGGCAGGTGGCCGAAGAGGCCGGCGTGCTCGGCAAGTACAAGGACTTGCGCGTCGCGTGCATCTACGGCGGCGTGGGCTTCGGCCCCCAAGAAGACGCCCTGCGCGACGGCGTCGAGTTCGTCGTCGGCACCCCCGGCCGCATCCTCGACCACATGCGCCGCGGCAACCTCGATCTCAGCGGCGTCGAGGTCGCCATCCTCGACGAGGCCGACGAGATGCTCGGCATGGGCTTCTTCGAGGACGTCACCAAGATCCTCGACCGCACCCCCAAGACGCGCCAGTGCCTGTTCTTCTCGGCCACGGTCGACGAGAAGGTCCGCTCGCTCATCCGCCGCTACGCGAAGGATCCCGACGACCTCCGCCTCTCCACCGACGCCGACAAGGTGGACGGCATCACCCACGTCCTCTACGAGACGAGCACGGACTTCCACAAGGCCCGCGCGCTCCTCGCGTTGATCGACCAGGAGGAGCCCAAGTCGGCGATCATCTTCTGCAACACCCGCGAAGACACCGCCACCGTCGCCACCTACCTCGCCCGCCAGGGCCTCGACGCCGAGCTTCTCTCCGGCGAGCTGCCGCAAAACAAGCGCGAGCAGGTCATGGCCCGCGTCAAGCGCGGCGAGACGCAGTTCCTCGTCGCCACCGACGTCGCCGCCCGCGGCATCGACATCAGCGACCTGTCGCACGTCATCAACTACGCGCTCCCCGAAGACGCCGCGGTCTACATGCACCGCACCGGCCGCACCGGCCGCATCGGCAAGACGGGCGTGGCCATCTCGCTGGTCGGCGGCTCCGAGCACAACCAGCGCAAGGTGCTCGAGCGCCAGTACGGCATCGCCTTCGACCAGCGGCCGCTGCCGAGCCCCGAGGAGGCGTCCCGCCTGCGCGTCGAGCGGCAGGCCAAGGTCATCCGCGAGGCCACCAAGACCATGGCCTTCGAGGGCTACCTCGGCACCGTGCGCGCCCTCAAGGAGCGCCCGGACGGCGACATGCTGCTCGCCGCCGCCTTGCGCGGCTTCTTCCTGTGGGACCGCGCCCGCCGCGCCGCCGAGGGCGACGCCCCCGACAGCGTCGGCGCCTTGCAGGAGGCCCGCGCCGAGAAGTCCGAGTCCCGCCGGGAGCGCGACGGGGACCGCCCGCGCCGCGAGCGCGACGGCGAGCGCCGGGACCGCGACGGCGATCGCCCCCGC
>JBEIVK010000873.1:0-1841 GCA_040373935.1 Alphaproteobacteria bacterium | reverse complement strand
GGCGACGGCGGCCGCGGCCGCGGCGTCGCGGGGGGGCGGAGACGGCGGCGAGCAGGCCGAGGCGGGCGGCCTAGGGGGCGGCGCGCCCCTCGCCCGTGAGCAGAAGGCGGCGCGCGACGCCGAGACCGACGAAGCGCGCGAGGCGGAACGCGGCCATCCCGGGCAAGAAGCCCTGGGTGACCTCGGGCCAGGCGAGGGTGGCGCTGGGGGTGGCGACCCGGGCGTCGCAGGCCAGCAGGAGCTGGGCGCCGGCGGCCTCGGCGCGGCCGTCCACGGCGGCGACGGTGGCGATGGGCAGGCGCTCGATGCGGCGGACGAGCTTCTCCCACTTGTGGAAGCCGTGGATGTCGAGGGGGCCGGCGGGGTGGAACTCCGAGAGGTCGGCCCCGCGGAGGAAGTCGGGGCCGCGGCCGCGGAAAACCACGGCCTTGACGCCGGGCGCGGCGTCCTCGAGGGTGTCGAGGGCGTCGCCGAGCGCGCGGACGAAGCGCACGCTCACCAAAGGCTGCTCGAACCACACGGTGGCCGTGGAGCCGGCGAGCTGGACGGAGACGGGTGGGGCGTCGGACATTCGTCACCAGCGGAGGAGGGCGGTCTCGATGGTCGAGCCCGGGCCCATGGTCATCAGGACGCCGGCGTCGCCGCGGCGGACGACGCCCTCGGCGAGCAGGCGCTCGTAGGAAAAGAGGAAGGAGCCGGACCCGAGGTTGCCCATGTCGTGGAGGACGCCGACGGTGTGGCGGACGTCGTGCTCGGTGAGGCCGACGGTGTACTTGATGGCGTCGATGACCTTGCGGCCGCCTGAGTGCACGAGCCAGTGGTGGACTTGGCGCCGGTGCAGCCCGTGGCGGGCGAGCAGCGCCGCGACCGGCGTCTCGGCGTGGGCGCCGAGCACGTAGGGGACATCGCGGTCCAAGTGGAAGCCGAAGCGGCCGCGGGACTCGTCCCAGGCGTAGTGCATCGCGTCCCAGGTGTCTGGGATGATGTGGCTTTGGAAGCCGAGGACGCGCGGGGCGAAGCGCGGCTCGTCCCGCGGGTCCGAGCGGAGGGCGACGGCGGCGAGACCATCGCCGAACAGCGCGTTGACGACGCCGTTGCCGAGGGAGGGGTCGTCCGTGTAGAGGGCGGAGTTGATCTCGGCGCACACCATGACGGCGAGGCGGCCCGGGTTGGCGGCGGCCCACTGGGCCACCGGATTGAGCCCGTTGAGGCCGGCGTTGCAGCCCATGCCCACCACGTCGAGGCGGTGGCAGTCTGTGCGGAAGCCCAGGTGCTTCACGTACATCGCGGACAAGCCCGGCAGCATGAAGCCCGTGGAGCTCACGACGGCGAGGTAGTCCACGTCGGCGGGGGTGGCGCCGAGCGGGCCGAGGCAGCGGGCGAGGGCCTGGGCGCCCAGCTCGCGCGCGCCGTGGCGGTGCTTGGCGAGCAGCTCCGACATCGACTCGTGGGGGAGGCCGTCGGGCCCGGGCTCGGGCAGGTAGAGGTAGCGGCTGGCGATGTGCGCCGACCGGAACACGCTGCGCACCGCCGGGTCTTCGATGCGGAAGCGCGCGAGGATGTCCTCCTGCGTGTAGCGCGTGGGCGGATGGGCGGTGCCCACCGAGAGGATGCGCGGCGCAGCGAGGCTCATGGAGGCCCCCTAACCGCCTGCTTGGCGTTGGTAGAGCAAGGCGGCGGCGAGGGCCTCGGCGGGCAGGCTGGCGGCGGGGGTGCGGTCCAGGTGGGCCTTGGCGAGGCGCAGGGCGAGGGGATCCAGACGGGGCGCGAGGGCGACCGCGCGGGCGAGGGCGGCGGCGAGCGGGTCGTCGGCGGGGGTGCCGAGGCCGGCGCGGGCGGCG
>JBEIVK010000263.1:0-5641 GCA_040373935.1 Alphaproteobacteria bacterium | reverse complement strand
GTGCCCGGCGAGCGCCTCGTCGCGCGCGGCTTCGGCGAGTCCCAGCCGGTGCGCATGGGCGATGGCCCCGACGATCACGAAGCCAACCGCCGCGTCGAGTTCGTCGTCCGCGCGCCCTGAAGGCAGCGGCCAAAACGCACACAGGCCCGGCGGGATCGCCCCCGGGCCTGCGGCGGAGCCGGGGGGCCGACGCCCCCCGGCGCACGGGCTCACATGGTGGGCTCGTCGGTCACGTAGGCGCTGAGGATGTAGTTGTTGACCGTCTCGATCGGGTCCTGGTCTTCGGCGGTGACGACCACGATGACGCTGCTGTCGTCGCCCAGCTCGAGGTCGACGATCGACGGGTCCGCGCCGCTGTCGAAGTCGTTGGTGGTGGCCTCCCCGAGGACGACCGTGCCGCCGGAGTCGTAGACGGTGACGCGGGCGTCGAGGCCGTAGCCGATGGCCTCGGACGAGACGTGGAGCGTGAGGTACTTGCCGTCGAGCCCACCGACGTCGGACCCGGCGATGCGCCACGCGTCGAGCGTCTCGGAGTCCTCGATCCGGCCGCCGGCGCCGCCGTAGAAGCCGCCGCCGCTGCTGAACTCCGTCATCTCCAGCGACGGGCCCACCACGACCACGTCGTTGTCGCGGTCCCCGCCCTCCCAGGGCGCCGACGTGGTGTAGTAGCCGCCGATGACACCGGTGTAGTACGTGCCGACCCCCGAGGCGCCCGCGCTGTCCTTCACCTCGATGAAGTAGGTGCCGGGCTCGAGGTGGGCGAAGGTCCCGTGGTCCGCGCCGTACAGGAAGCCGAGGCCGTTGTAGAAGTTCGAGCGGTCCACCGAGTAGGTGGGCGAGTCCGTCCACGACAAGGTGTTGCCGTCGGCGTCGAAGACGCGCACCTCGGGGCTCAACGCGCCGAGCGCGCCCGGCCAGAAGGACGCGGCGTAGTAGAGGTCGTCGTAGTCGGCGCTCTCTTCGACGTCGAGGACGTAGAGGTCCACGTCGGAGGCGTCATCCATGTCCGCCTGCATGAGCGGCTGCCCGGTGCCGAGCGGGTCGCCCACGTAGACGTAGGCCTCCTCGCCCTCCAGGTAGGCCAGCACGCCCTCGACGGTGTTGTTGTCGGGCTCGGGGTCCAGTTCGGTGGTGGGGAAGACCGCGAGCGTGTACTCGAACTCAGAGCCACCCAGCGGGCCCTCAGAGAGCGGCGACCAATCGGACCACTCGAGCACCTCGACGAACCACGTGCCGTCCTCGGTGGCCTGGAAGTAGACCGCGCTGTCGGTCTCGGCGAGGCGGAAGGGCATGTCGTCGTTTTCGGCGACGAGGTTGCCGGACGGGTCGTACAAGCGGACCACGGTGTCCGGGGTGGCCACCTCGGTCAGGTAGTACGCGAGCGAGAAGACCCAGAGGATCTCGCCCTGCGTCACGTCGATGGCGAAGAAGTCGCGGTCGCCCGGCTCGCCGATGCGCTCGTCGACGGAGATGCTGCCGTCGGCCTCGCGGGTGGTGGGCGTCGCCTCGTCGATGGTGTCGCCCGCCTCGGGGCCCCCGCCGCCGCCGTCGTCGCCGCCGCCGTCGTCGTTGCCGCCGTCGCCGCCACCGTCATCGCCGCTGCCGTCGCCGCTGCCATCGCCCGCGCCATCGCTGCCCGCGGTGTCCTTGATGCCGGAGTCGCCACCGCAGGCCACGGCGCCGAGCAGAAGCGCCGGGAAGATCGACCGAGAAAAGACCATGGAACGCATTCAGAACCCCCAGATGTGCGGAACAGGATAGACTGCCATGCGGCCCTCGGCAAGGCCGCCGCCCGACAGGTGCCCAAACCGTCGTCCCGTGTAAGGGCATTCGAGTCTCCCCTCCCCTCCATCGGAGCACCGGCGCCGCGTGCCCACCTCCCGCCCACCCCACCGTCGCCCCGAGGACATGCTTCCGTCCGTCATCACCGACCCGGGCCGCGACGAAGACACCGGCGAGGTCACGATCCGCATGCCCGCCCAGCGCGTCGGCGGCGGCGCGCGGCAGTCGGTCGCCACGCTGCGGGTTCTGGCGGGCCGAGACATGCTTCGGTTCGTGTCGATCGCCCCGGGCGAGCAGATCCTCATCGGCCGCGACGACGCCGCGGACCTCCACCTCTCCGACCCGACGGTCTCCAAGCGCCCCGCGCGGGTCATCGCCGACGCCGAGGGCGGGTCGTGGTGCAGGATTTGGGCAGCACCAACGGCACGGCCGTCAACCACTCGCTCGTCCGCCGGGCCGAGCTCCAGCCGGGCGACCACCTGGAGGTGGGCGGCGTGTCGATGCGCCTCGAGCTGCTCTCCACGGACGAGCTCGGGCATCTGGGCCGCGTCCTCGCGCGCATCGAGGCCGCCAACCGCGACCGCCTGACGGGGCTGCTCACCCGGGTCTGGCTCGACGAGGAGCTGCCGGCCCTCTCCGAGCGCTGCGAGCGCAGCAGCATGCCGTTCACGTGCGTCTTCGTGGACGTGGACCACTTCAAGCGCATCAACGACCAATTCGGGCACAACACGGGCGACGAGGTGCTGGCCAACCTCTCGCGCATCCTGATGCTCGGCGTGCGCGAGCAAGACCACTGCGTCCGCCACGGCGGCGAAGAGCTGCTGCTGTTCCTGCCCGGCACCGACGAAGACGGCGGCGAGATGGTCGCCGAGCGCATCCGCGCCACCATCGCCGCGCACGACTGGGCGCGCGTCGGCCGCGGCCTGTCCGTGACCGCCAGCTTCGGCGCTGCCCAACGGCGGCCGGGCGAGTCCACCCGGGACTGGCTCGCCCGCGCCGACGAAGCGCTGTACGCCGCCAAGCACGGCGGGCGCAACCGGGTCGTGCGCGCCGCCTCCATCGCCCGCTGAGGGCCCGTGCGGCCGCGCAACCTCCGCGTCCTCACCACGGCGCTGTTCACCGTCGTCCTCACCGGTCTCGCCCTCTACAGCGCGGTGCAGGGGTGGTCCTCCGACCGCGCCCGCGACCGCGCCGCCGCCGAGCAGACGACCGCAGACCTCCGCACGCTCGTCTCGCTCTGGGAGCGCGTCATCCTGGAGCGCACCGCCGAATGGATCGCCGAGGTCGGCTCCGGCGGCTCCCCCGGCCTGAAGGAGCGGGACCTCATCGCCCAAGTCGGCTGGTTCGACGCCCTCTACGTCTGGTCGGGCGGGGAGTCCGGCGTCCGGGTGCTGCACCCAGGCCCGGCCATCGGCTTCGACGCCGCCGCCATCGTCGCCGGCACCCCCTGCCTCGCGGCCGCCCGCCGCATCCAGCTCCGGGGAGACCGCCGCGCAGCGGCCGACGCCTTCCTCACGTGCGTCGACGCCGGCCCTCTCCCGGCCCGCTTGCTCGCCGGCGAGCTGGCCGGGCGCGCGCTGCTCGCGATGGGCCAGCCCGACGATGCCTGGGCCGCCCTCGTCCGCCCCGGGCTCGCCTTGCGCACGCCCCTGCGCGACGGCCTCGCCATGGGCCTCTCCCCCGTGCAGCTCGTGCAGCGCACCAGCCTCGCCGCCGAGATCCAGCGCGCGCGCGGCCAGGAGGACGCCGCCCGCGGCCTGGAGCTGGACCTCGCCACCGCCATCGCCACCCTCAGCGGCCCCGAGCTGCCCGCGGTCCTGCCGCGCGCCCAACACCTTCGCAATGCCCTGCAGGCCCACCTCACGCCCGCCGAGTCGGCCGCCTTGGATGCCCGCCTGCGTCGCGCCGAGGCCCGCGTCAACGCCTCCGAAGAGGTGCGGGACCGGCTGGGCCGGGCCGCCGCCACCGCCCCGCCCGCCTCCTGGTCGGACGGCGTCCGCATCGTGCAAGACCGCTACTCCGAGCCCGGCTTTCTTCTGCTGTGGGCGCCGGTGGGCGCGAGCACGGCCGTCGCGGTCCAGGTCGACGTCGCCAGCCTCATCCGCACCCTGCTGCGGGCCGATGGCCTCTCCCTCAGCGGCAGCCCGCGCCGCCTCATCGCCCGCGACGACCGCGGCAACACCGTCACGGCCGAGGGCGCAGCCGCCGCGGGCGTGGTCGTCGCAGAAGTGCCCCTCGGGCGCCTTCTCCCGCACTGGACCCTCGCCATCGTCGAGCCCGCGCGCCCCGCGCACAGCCGCGTCCGGCCCTGGGCCGTGGGCGAGCTTCTCCCGGTGCTGGGGGCCGTCATCGTCGCCGTCATCGGCCTCACCCTCCAGAGCGCCGCCCAGCGCCGTGAACGCGAGCTCCTCGAGCGCCAGGCCGACTTTGTCGCCCGGGTCACGCACGAGCTGAAGACCCCCCTCGCCGGCATCCGCGTGATGGTGGAGACGCTCGAGATGGGCGCCGCATCAGACCCGGCCACCGTTCGCCGCTTCCTCGGCCGCATCCTCCAGGAGACCAACCGCCTGGAGGAGCGCATCAACGAGGTGCTCCAGATGGCGCGCGCGCCCGCCAAGCACGAGGACGCCCCGGTCGACCTCGTCGGCGTCGCCAAGGAGCTCGCCGAGCAGTGGGCGCCGCGCTTCGCCACCGAGGGCTGCTCCCTGGAGGCCGATCTCCGTCCGGCGCCCCCCATCCGCGGAGATCGCGCGCTCCTCCGCGACGCCATCTCCAACCTGCTCGACAACGCGCTCAAATACCGCCGCGAAGGCACGAAGGGCCGCGTGGTCTTGCGTACGGGGGAGGCCGGGCGCTGGGCGATCGTGGAGGTCACGGACAACGGCATCGGCGTGCCGGTCGAGGCGCGGAAGCGCATCTTCCAGCGATTTGCCCGCGTTGAAGGCCCAGGCCGGGGGCGCGCCGGCGGCCACGGGCTCGGGCTCGCCTTCGTCGCCGAGGCCGTCCAGGCCCACGGCGGTGCGGTAGAATGCGGGGACGGCACCGACGGCGGTGCCCGCTTCCGCATCAAGCTACGGAGAGCCCCGTGACCGAGCGCAAAGCCCGCATCCTGATCGTCGAGGACGACGAGACGATCGCCCTCGGCGTGCAGACGGCCTTGCAGCACGAGGGCCACGAGGTCCGCCACCACGACCGCGCCGAGACCGCCCTCGACGAGCTCGAGCGGTGGCGCCCCGACCTCCTCGTCCTGGACCGCATGCTCCCCGGCGTCGACGGCCTCACCGTTCTCCGCTACATCCGCGACCAAGACGCCGATCTCAAGGTCATCCTCCTCACCGCCAAGGGCACCGAGTCGGACCGCGTCGAGGGCCTCGACGCCGGCGCCGACGACTACGTCACCAAGCCCTTCTCCCTCAAGGAGCTCCTCGCCCGCGTGCGCGCCCGCCTGCGCGACGTCGACACCAGCGCGAGCGAGCCGGGAGACTTGGTGAAGTGCGGCGAGTGCGCCATCGACCTCCGCCGCCGCGTCGTCCACCGCGCGGGCGAAGAAATCCGCCTCACCACGCACGAAGCCGGCGTGCTCGCGTACCTCATCCTCCACTCCGGCAAAGACGTCACCCGCGACGAGCTCCTCGAGCACGTCTGGGGCTACGCCACCAACATGATCACCCGCACCGTGGACAACCAGATCCTCAAGCTCCGTAAAAAGATCGAGCTTGTCCCTGCAGACCCGCGGCACATCCTCACCGTCCACGGCGTCGGCTACCGCTTCGAGCCCTGAACTCCCGCGCGCGGTCGGGCGCCCGCCGGCCTGCGGCCGGCGCCGGGTGCTTCCGGCGGGTCGCGGCCCGCGGCCGCT
>JBEIVK010000603.1:0-2906 GCA_040373935.1 Alphaproteobacteria bacterium | reverse complement strand
GGCCGCCCGCGCGCCCGCGGGCCCGCGCACCCTCGAGGTCGACTCGGCCTTGGCCGACGGCCAGTCCACCGCGCCGTGCGGCAAGGCCGCCCGCGTGGTCGAGCTCAAGTCGCACCGGCGCCTGGAGTTCCAGTTCCAGCGCTATGAGATCTGGACGGTCCGCCGCCGCTACCTCGGCTGCGATGCCCACCCGGGCGTGCGGGTCCGCGAGGACCTCCCGGCCTTCGTCTCGCCGCGCGTCCCCGTGGGCAACGGGTGGCTCGCCCAGCTCGTCGTCGCCCGCTACGCCGACGGCAGCAGCCTCGATGCCGAGTCGCGCTTGGCCGGTGAGCTGGGTTTTGGGGTGGCTGCGCCGCGCCTCGCGGAGGCGCTCACCCTCGCCCATGCCGCCGTCGAGCCTGTCTTCGCGGCCCACGCGGCGGCGGTGCGGGCCTCGGCGGCGATCGACGAAGACCTGGAGCGGGTGCTCGTGCACCGGCCGGGCGTGCGCGGTGGCGACGAGGTGCGGGTGTGGGCCGCAGCGAGCGCGGCGGGGCACCTGTTGTTGCCGACGACGGCGGGCCCGGACCCTCTGGACGGCTCCCCGGCGCGCCGGAAGGTCGAGGGCGCGCGCGCGCGGGCTTGGGCGCTGGATCGCGCGGCCCAGTCGCGCCTCGGGCGCTGGGCGCAGGTGCGGCTGCGCTTGCTCGCCGCGCTCCCGGTGGCGCCCCAGGAGGCAGGCTACGGGCTGCACCTCGCGTTGGGCGTTCGGCAGGCGTGGACCTCCACCCCGGACCTCCCCCGCCTCACCGAGGCGGCCGACCGCTTCTTCCGTTGGCTGGACGCGGCCCCGGCGCGCAGCCCGGCCCTCGATGCCTTCGACCGCGCCCTCGCCTACGCGCACAGCGTGCGGGCAGACCTCGTCCCCGTGCTCGGCCGTGGCCTCGCCCCGCCCCTCGCGCTCCCGGAGGGCGCCCCCGCGCCCAGCTTCGTCGCGCCGGCCGATGAGGGCGGCCTCGACGCCCTCTGCACGTGGGTGAGCCTGATCGAGTCCTGCCACGCGCGCGGCGTGCGCCCCTGGGAGTACCTGCACGACCTCTTCGACGCCCTCGCCCGTGGTGTGGTGGGCGACCCGGCGCGGTGGGCGCCCGCGGTCTGGCCGGGGCCGGGGCGGCTCGCCCCTTGACCACCCCCGCGCGCGGCCTGTCGGGGGACGCCGCCCGGGCGCTGCCGGCCGCCCCCGGGGCCGACCTCTTCGAGCGCATGCTGCGGCGCTTCGCGCTCGGGTCCGACCTGTGGGCCGAGCCGCTCGCCCTCTGGGAGTCTCCCGGCGGCGGGCTGCGCGCGCACCTCGACGCGCCGGTCCCCGCCGACCTGCCGCCGCCCGCCGAGATCCTCATCGTCATCTCTGCCGAAGACGCCGACCGCGCTCCCGGCACCGCCGCGCTCGCCCGGGCCCGCGCCGTGCTCGATGCCCGTGTCGCCGCGTGGCGCGCCGCCCGCGGCCTCCCCGCCCCGGACCCGCCGGTGAACCTCGTGCGCGACGGCGGCGAGGGCATCGGCGGCCTGCGGCTCGGCCTCCGGCCGGGCGAGGCGCTCACGGGCCTGCTGCCGCACCGCGCAGGCCCCGGGGCTTCGGCGGCATGGGCGGTGTACGTCCATTTTCCGGGCGAGGCCGGCTGGGAGGAGCGGGGGCGCCTGGGGCCCGGGCAGGGCCTCGCCACCGCCGGAGACCACGGACTCGACACCATCCGCCACCCGCTCTTTCGGCACCCCGCGGCGTGGGTGCTGCGGCGCGGCCCCGGGGGCGCGTGGGTGCACGGCACCAACCCCGGGCTGGCCGGCGCGGTGCGCGTGGTGCCCGGCCGCGGCCCGGGCGGGGAGCCCGTGGTCGCCGTCCAGGACGCCGCCGGCGCGCCGATCGCCTGGGTCGCGGTCGCCCCGCTGCGCGCCACCCCGGACGACCCGCTCGCCGGCCTGGGTGCGCTCCCCCGCCAGGCGGTCGACGACCCGGCCCCTCCGCCGTCGCCCCACCTGCCGGCCGAGACCATCGCCCCCGCGGTGGACGACCGCCGGGTCCTCGTGTTGGTCGAGGCGGGCGCGCTGCTCCAGCGCGTGCACTTCCCAGACCGGATGGCCGGCTACGAGCTGCAGCTTGGTCCCCGCGGCGAGGTCGCCTCCCGCCTCTCCGACGCCCCGGCGCGCCTCCGCGTGCTCCCCGACGCCCTTCTCCTCGGCGCGGAGGCCGAGGACGTCACGCTCGACGGCGAGCCCGTCCCGCCGGGTGGTTTTCGCGCCATCGCCGGGGACGCGGTGGTCGGCCTCGGCGCCGTCGCCCTGGACGTGCGAGACCTCCGCGGCGTCGACGCCCCCGGGTGGCCCTGGGTGGCCGAGGTGCGGCGGCGGGGGGGCGAGATCGCCTTGCCCTTCGGCGCCCGGCACGGCATCGGCCGCGGGGCCCACCACGCCGTTCGCCTGCCCGACGACGGCCACGCGGACAACATCCTCTGGCGTGAGGGGGCAGGGGCGTCCGTGCCGGTGAAGGGCGGCGCGCTGGCCCGCGACGCCTTCGCGACCGACCGCGTGTTCGTCGCGACAGACCATCTGGAGCTGGACCTCACGGGCGCGCCCGCGGTCAGCTCCCTCACGGCGCGCTGTCCCGCCTTCGTCCGGCGCGCCGGCATCGCGCTGCCCGTGGGCCCCGCGCGCGAGGGAGTCCCCGCGCAAGGCGTGGGCCTCGAGCCCGACGACGAGCTTCTGGTCGGCAACTGCCTCTTCACGGTGCACTACGCGCCGGCCAGCCGCCCGCGTCCAGCCGCGGGGGACCGCGGGCCCTTGTCGGCCGCCGCGCTGTTGGCGGGGGTGGACTTCGCGCCCACGCGGGACGCGCTGCCGCCGGTTGCCCGCGCGCCCGGCGCCGGGGACGC
>JBEIVK010000048.1:0-12870 GCA_040373935.1 Alphaproteobacteria bacterium | reverse complement strand
CGGCGGCGGTGGCGTCGAGGCGCGCCCCGCCGAGGATGATCTCGCGGGCGAGCGCGCCGCCGAGCAGCGCGGGGAGGCGGCTGAGCCCGCCGGCGGCCGGCACGAAGCCCAGGCTCAGCTCGGGCAGCCAGAAGGCGGCGCGCGGCCCCAGCACGCGGAGGTCGCAGGCGAGGGCCAGCTCGAAGCCGCCGCCGACCGCGGGGCCCTGCACCGCGGCGATGCTGAGGAAGGGGGCCGCGGCCAGCGCCGCGAAGGCGGCTTGGGCCGGCAGGGCGAGGGCCTCGGTGGCCGTGGTGGTTGCGCGGGAGGCGTGGTCGGCCCCGCCGCAGAAGGCGCCTTCGCCCGTGCTGTGCACCACCACGACCCGGGCGCCGGCGCCGGAAGCCTCGGCGACGGCGGCCGACAGGGCGCGCATCATGTCGTGGGTGTAGGCGTGGGCGCGCTCCGGGCGGTCCAGCACGAGGCGAAAGACGGCGGGGGCGTCGTCCACGGGGAGGAGCCGGATCGGCAGGGGGGCGCGCATCGGTTACCGGGAGCATACTCCGGCGATGGCCCACCGCGAGATCCTCACCCAAGACGCCCCTGAGCCCTGCCCCTACCTGCCGGGGCGGACGGCGCGCCTGCCGCTGCGTTGGCAAACCCGCGGCTTGCGCCCGGACGAGCTGGACACGGCCCTCGCCGCGGGAGACCGCCGGGTGGGCCGCATGCTCTACCGCACCGCCTGTGCGCCGTGCCGGGCGTGCGAGCCGCTGCGCATCCCCGTGGATGACTTCCTCCCCACGCGCTCGCAGCGCCGGGTGTGGCGGCGCAACGAAGACGTGACGGTCGAGACGGGGCCCGTCACCTTCACCGAAGAGAAGCTCGCCCTGTTCAACCGGCACAAGCTGGAGCGCGGCCTCTCGGAGTCTGGCACGCCCCTGTCGCGGCTCGGCTACACCGGGTGGTTCGTCGAGGCCTGCTGCCCGGCGGTGGAGATGCGGTACCGCGTGGGATCGCGGCTCGTCGCGGTGGGCATCGTCGATGTGGGCGCGCGCGACACGAGCTCGGTGTATTTCTACTTCGACCCGGACGAGCACCGGCGCAGCCTCGGCGTGTTCAGCGTGCTGGTCGAGATGGCGTGGCAGAAGGCCCGGGGCGGCCGCTACCATTACCTCGGCCTGTATGTGGAGGATTGCGCCCACCTCCGGTACAAGGCGACGTATTTTCCCCACGAGCGTTTGGTCGAGGGCGCGTGGGCCCGGGTGGAGGCGCCGGCCGCGGGCCCCCTGCCCGGCGCGTCGGGC
The DNA here is from genome assembly GCA_040373935.1 of Alphaproteobacteria bacterium. Taxonomy (GTDB): domain Bacteria; phylum Myxococcota_A; class UBA796; order UBA796; family UBA2385; genus JBEIVK01. The sequence continues at coordinate 11,587 of JBEIVK010000048.1, read as the reverse complement.
ATGGAGTAGACTCCCGGCATGAACGCACGCCCTCCCTGTGCCGGCCTGTGGAACACGCCGATGGTGCACGTCAACGGCGACGTCACCACCTGCTGCCTGGACGAGCACCTGGAGAACCGCCTCGGCAACCTGCGGGACACCCCGCTCGCCGCCCTCTGGGACGGCGAGACCATCCACCGCTGGCGGGTGGCGCACCTCGAAGGCCGCTTCGCCGACAGCGGGCCGCTCTGCCCGCGCTGCAACTGGCAGAGCGCCGGGGCCTTGCCGGAGGCGGAGGCGAAGGCCTGGGTCGCCCGGCGACTGGGCGCGGCAGGGAGCGGCCGTGGCTGAGGTCGCCGCCATTGAGGCCCGTGGGCTCAAGAAGGTCTACCAGACCCACTTCTGGGAGCGCCCGCACACCGGGCTCGACGGGCTGGATCTCACGGTCCCGGCCGGCGGGGTCTACGGCTTTGTCGGCCCGAATGGCGCCGGCAAGACGACGACCATCAAGATCCTGATGGGGCTGCACGGCGCCACCGCGGGCGAGGCCCGCTTCTTTGGCCGCGACATCCGAGACCCAGCCGCCCGCGCGGTGGTGGGCTTCCTGCCGGAGCGCCCGTACTTCTACACGCACTTGAGCGCGCGCGAGACGCTGCGGCTCTACGGCGCGCTGTCGGGGCTGGGGGGCGCCGCGCTCGACGCCCGCGTGGACGCGCTGCTCGCCCGCGTGGAGCTCGCGCGGTTCGCGGATGTGGCGCTTGGAAAGTACAGCAAGGGCATGTTGCAGCGGGTCGGGCTCTGCCAGGCGCTGCTGCACGCGCCGCGCCTGCTCGTGCTCGACGAGCCGATGAGCGGGCTGGACCCGCTGGGCCGCGCCCTGGTGCGGGACCTCATCCTCGAGGAGAACCGCCGCGGCTGCACGGTGTTTTTCTCGTCGCACATCCTGCACGACATCGAGACCCTCTGCGACCGGGTGGCCGTGATGGTCGGCGGGCGCTTGCGCGGCGAGGGCACCGTCGCGTCCCTCGTCGGATATGCCGTTCTGCGCTTATAGATCACGCTGCGCCTCGGGGCCGGTGCGCCGGCCCCGGCGGGCGCGGTGGTGCTGGAGGGCGGCCGGGCGCGGCTGGCCGTGGCCCCCGAGGCGGCGGAGGCGGCGCTGGCGGCGGCGTCGGCGGCCGGGCACACGCTCATCGAGTACACGCCGGTTCGGAAGACCCTCGAAGACGTCTTCCTCGACGAGGTGGAGCGTGCCCGCCCCGTGGACGTCCGGCGCATCGGGGTGCTCTCGTGACGGCCCGCGCCATCCGCGTCCTGGCGGTGAACACCTTCCGCGAGGCGGTGCGGGACCGCGTGCTGTACAGCATGGTCTTTTTTGCCGGGGCCGTGCTCGTGCTGTCCCTGTTCGCCTCCAAGGTGACGGTGGGAGATCACGAGAAGGTCGTGCGCAGCGTGGGCCAAGGGGCGATGGACCTCTTCGGCTGCCTCATCGCGATGTTCCTCGGCGTGTCGTTGGTGTGGAAGGAGCTGGAGCGCCGGACCGTCTACACCATCCTGGCGCGGCCCTTGCCGCGGTGGTCCTTCATCGTCGGGAAGTACGCGGGGCTGATGCTCACGCTGGCGGTGGAGGTCGCGCTGCTGCTGGCGCTGTACACGGTGTTGATGGCGGTGCAGCAGCACGTTCCGCCGCCGGTCGTCTTCGTGAGCGCGGCGTCGCTGTTGGCCAAGCTCGCGCTGTTGACGGCGTGGGCCACGCTGTTCTCGACGACCTCGAGCCCGGTGACGGCGGCGGCCTTCACGCTCTCGGTGTTCGCCATCGGCAACCTCGCGGACGACATCTGGCTGTTCGGGCGGCAGGCGGAGAGCGAGGCGGTGCAGGCGGCGGCGCGGGCGCTGTATTGGGCGCTGCCCAACTTCGAGATCTTCAACCTCCGCGCGCACGCGGTGCACGAGCGGGCGATCCCGTGGGAGCGGTTCTTCACGGCGATCGCGTACTCGGCGGCGTATTCGTCGGCGGTGCTCGGGCTCGCCGTGGTGTCCTTCGAGAAAAAGGACTTTAAGTGACGGCGCCGGTGCGCATGAGCCCGCTCGCGGAGCGCCACGCGCGGGTCGCCCCGGCCGTGGAGGCGGCGGCCCTGGGGGTCTTGCGCAGCGGCGGCTATGTGCGTGGGCCCGAGGGCGCGGCCCTGGAGGCGGCGCTCGCGGCCCTCCACGGGCGGGCCCACGCCGTGGGCGTGGGCTCGGGCACGGACGCCCTGGCCTTCGCGCTGCAGGCCCTCGGCGTGGGGCCGGCCGACGAGGTCATCGTCCCGGCGGTGGGCTTCTACGGCACGGCGGCGGCGGTGCTCGCCCTCGGCGCGGTGCCGGTGCTGGCCGATGTCCTGCCCGGGCGGCCGCTGCTCTGTCCGGCCGCGGCGGCCGCGGCGGTGGGGCCGCGCACGGTGGCCGTGGTGCCCGTGCATCTGTACGGGGACCTCGCCGAAGATCCCGCGCTCCCCGGCCTCGCGGTGGTGGACGACTTGGCGCAGGCCATCGGGCGCCGGCCGCCGGGCGGGCCAGGGCGGGCGGCGGCGCTGTCGTTCTACCCGACGAAGGCCCTCGGCGCGGCAGGCGACGGCGGCATGGTGCTGACGGACGACGCGTCGGTGGCGGCGGCGGTGCGCGCGCTGGGGCACCAGGGCTACGGCCCGGACGGCCTGCACCACGCGGCGGCTGGGGCGGCCCCCCGCAACTCGCGCCTCGATGAGCTGCAGGCCGCCATCGTTCGGGCGCAGCTGCCCGACCTGGGCGCTCGCCTCGCGCGGCGGCGGGCGGTGGCGGCGGCCTATGACGCCGTGCTGGGCGCCCGGGCGTTGCCACGCGACGCCGAGAGCCCGGTGAGCGTCTACGCTTTTCGGGTGGCCGGTCGGGATGCGGCCCGGGCCGCGCTGGCAGCCCGTGGCGTCGAGTCTGCCGTGTACTACCCCGTGGCCCTGGGCGACCAGCCGGCCCTGGCCGGGCGGGTGCGCGGCGGGCCGGCGCCGGCGGCCCGCGCCTTTTGCGCGCAGGTCCTCTGCGTGCCCTGCCACGAGGCCCTCACCGACGACGAGGTCGCGCGCGTGTGCGCCGCCCTCGAGGAGCTGGCGTGACCCCCATGGACACCCCCTACGGCTGGGCCCAGGGGAGCGCCTTTGTGTTTGCCCTGCTGGTGGGCAGCTTTCTCAACGTCTGCATCGCGCGCATGCCCGAGGACCGCTCGGTGGTGCACCCGCCGTCGCATTGTCCGGCGTGCGGGGCGCGCATCCGCCCGTGGGACAACATCCCGGTGGTGTCGTGGCTGCTGCTGCGGGGGCGCTGCCGGGACTGCGCGACGCCCATCAGCAGCCTGTACCCGACGATCGAGCTGCTGACGGGGCTGCTGGGCTGGCTGCTGTTCCGGCGCATCGTGCCCGGCCCGGCGGCGCTGGACCTGCCGCACCTCGCGGCCTTCGGCGTGTACTTTGCCTTCGTGGCGATGTTGGTGGCACAGACCTTCATCGACGTGAAGCACTACATCATCCCGGACGAGCTCTCGATTTATGCGGCGCCCTTCGGCATTCTGGGCTGCGTGGGCCTTGGCTGGCTGGGCTACGGCGACGCCCCGAGCTGGCGCTCCAGCGTGGTGGGGGCGGCCGCTGGCGGCGGCGTGCTGCTCGCGGTGATGGGGCTGTTCTACCTCGTGCGCCGGAAAGAGGGCATGGGACTGGGCGATGTGAAGCTGCTGGCGATGATCGGCGCCTTTCTCGGAGCCTTGCCCGCCGTGCCCTTCGTGCTGTTCACGAGCGCGCTGGCGGGAAGCCTCGTGGGCGTGCCGATGGCCCTGCTGCAGCGGCGGGGGCTCGGGACGGCCCTGCCGTTTGGGCCGTTCTTGGCGCTGGGCGCCATCGCGTGGCTGCTGCACGGGCCGGAGTGGACGGAGCGCTTGTTCCCCGGCCTGGCTTGGATGGTGGCCAACGGGGGCGCCTGGTAGGGCGCGCGCGGCGGGGCCACCGCGCCAGGGGCCGGAGGCGGCGGCCCGCAGGGCCGGTGCGCAGCACGGAGCGGCCCCGGCCGCGACCCGCCGGAGAGACCCGGTGCCCCGCCGGGACGGCGGGGCAGGCGCCCGACCGGGGGCGAGCGGGAGGCGGCCTTAGGGGACGCCGAGGGTGAGGTAGACCTCGCCCTTGGAGGCGCTGCCGGAGCTGGAGTCGCCCCAGCCCGGGTCGGCCACGAGGAAGTCGGGGGCGCCGTCGCCGTTGACGTCGCCGGGGCGCGGGGAGAGCACGCTGCCGAAGCGGGCGTTGTAGTGCCCGGCGGTGGAGTCGGCCTCGCCGGCGACCTCGGCGAGGGCGCCGCGACCGGCGTCGTAGCCGGGGCCGCGGGTGCCGCTGGCGTAGATGCGGACGGAGCCGACGTCGGAGCCGGGGGCGACGCTGACGCCGACCTCGGAGCGGCCGTCGCCGTCGAAGTCGCCGACGGCCTGGATGCCGCCGGGGAGGGAGCCGGTGGCGGACCACTCGTAGGTGACGAGGGCGTAGTCGGCCGGGTCGATGTTGCCGTCGCGGAGGTGGAGGCCGCCGGCGACCGCCCAGAGGCTCTCCTGGCCGGGCTCGTAGACCCAGAGCTCGTCGTCGCCGTCGCCGTCGAGATCCGGGGAGACGCCGCAGACGTAGCCGTGGCGGTCGTAGTTGCCGCCGCTGCTGACGACGGTGGCGGTGGACTCGATGTCGGTGGGGGAGGTGTTGCCGTAGGGCGTGACGCTGCCCCACAGCGCCCAGACGACGCCGTTGTTGGAGTTGCCGTAGTCGGAGAGGTGGTCGCAGAAGATGGCGTCGGTGACGCCGTCGCCGTCGATGTCGCCGATGGGGGGCTGCGAGGCGACCATGGTGCGGCCGGCGCCGTCGGTGCTGTAGCGGGCGTCGACGGTGGAGAGGCTGTAGGAGCCCGCGGCGTCCCCGTAGAGCAGCCAGAGCAGGGGGGTGCCGCTGGAGGTGCTGCTGGAGGTCTGGTAGGTGCCGAAGAGGTCTTCGAGGCCGTCGGCGTTGAGGTCCAGCCCGGAGACGAGGCTGCGGCCGACGAAGTAGTTGCCCGAGCCGCCGCTCACGGTGATGAAGGCGTCGGTGGTGTCGCCGCCGAGGAGGACGTCCTCGCCGGCGATGACATAGACCATGCCCTGCCAGCCGCCGTAGCCGGGGGCCCCGATGGCCGCCGCCGGGTCGCCGTCGAAGCCGATGGCCTCGTGGAAGGAGAGGGCGGCGCCGAGCTGGTCGCCGGCGGTGTCGCCGAAGAAGTCGTTGCGGCCGGCCGTGATGTCGGAGCCGGTGGCCGGCAGCGCGCGGCCCTCGATGACGCCGATGAGGCCGCGGCTCGACTGGTAGCCGGCGGCGCCGATGACGATGTCGTCGACGCCGTCGCCGTCGAGATCGCCCATCGTGACGGCGGTGCCTGCCTGGTCCGACCCGGCGGTGCCGCGCCAGGTGTAGTCGGCGTCCCAGGCGTTGACCTTGCCGTCCACTTCGCCGTCGCAGTCGTCGTCGAAGCCGGTGAGCTTCTCGAGGTTGTCCGGGTTGATGAGGGGGTCGCTGTCGTCGCAGTCGTCGCCGCGGCCGTGGGCGGCGGACTCGAAGCCGTCGCCGTCTTGATCGAAGTCGTCCACGGCGTCGCAGTTGGAGTCCACGCCGTCGTACCAGGCGTCCTCGGCCCCGGGGTACATCGAGGGGTTGGTGTCCTGGCAGTCCCCGCCGCCGGCGCCGGGAACCGGGTTGTAGGCGAGGGTCTGGAAGCCGTCGCCGTCTTGGTCGTAGTCGTCGGCGCCGTCGCAGTTGGCGTCCACGCCGTCGTACCAGGCGTCGTCGGCCTCGGGGTGGATGGAGGCGTCGTCGTCGTCGCAGTCGTCGCCCCCGGCGTCCTCACCGGAGAAGCCGTCGCCGTCTTGATCCACGACGACCGCGCCGCGCAGCGTGACCGTGAGCTCGGGAGAGTCCGGGTCGTCGGTGGTGATGACGAGGGTGCCGTTGTGGGCGAGGAAGTCGACCGGGAGGAACTTGACGCTGAGCGTGGTGGAGCTGCCGGCGGCGACTTGCAGGCCCGCGCCCGCGGACGCGAAGAAGGAGGCGTCGTCGAAGGCGAGGGACTCGACGGTGAGCGTGCCGGTGCCGGTGTTCTGGAGGGTGAGGCCCTCGGAGGCCGTGGCGCCCTTGGCGACCTCGCCGAAGTCCAGCGCGGAGACCGGGAGGTAGACGTTGGGCACGCCCGCGTCGGCCTTGCCGTCGTCGTCGCCGATGTTCGTGTTCACCAGGCCGCTGCCGCAGCCGGTGAGGAGAACGAGCAGGGAGAGGGTGCGCGGCATCCGGGACCTCCGCCGGCAGCGCCGGCCATGCGCCGCAGCATAGCCGACCGGCGCGGGGAAAGTCCAGCACCGCCGCTCCGGGCCGCGCCGATCTCAGAAGCTGCCGGGGGCCCGCACGCGGTCGCCCGGGCCGAGGTCCATGCCGAGGGCGCGGCAGGTGTCCGCGTGCAGCCGGTCTGCGGCGGCCTGGTCCCCCGTGTTCAGCGGGCGGAAGTAGAGGGTGTCCACCCAGCGGTCCGGCCAGTCGGCGCGGAGGGCCCACGGACGCCCGAGGCGGGAGAGCAGGCCGCCCCAGTGGTCGCGGAAGGCGAGGGCCTCGTGCGCGTTGCCGGGCTGCACGACGAAGGCGAGGGTGACGGCGGGGCGTGTGACCCCCAGCGCGGCGCGCAGCGTGAGGAAGCGCTCGACGTTGCGGTAGACCTGCTCGCGCTTGTCGGCGCCCTTGACGTCTTCGTAGGCGGCGCGGGAGTGGGCGTCGATGCTGAAGTGAACCCAGCGGAAGGTGTCTTCGGCCATGGACGGGAGCTGGGCGAGCGCGAGCAGCAGGCGCGCGCGGGCCTCGCCGAAGACGACGCCGTTGGTGTGGAGCTTGAACTCGCGGAACAGGCGATTGCCCGCGTTGACCGCGAAGGCGTACTCGACGAAGCGGTCGAACTGCGGATGGATGGTGGGCTCGCCCAGCCAGTGCGGGCAGAGCAGGACCTCGGGCATGCCGGCGAGGCCGTCCAGCGCGCGCTCCCAGGTGTCCCAGGCCATGAAGCGCATCGGCACGCCGTGGGCCTCGTCCCGCAAGGACTGGCTGCACATGCGGCACTTGATGTTGCAGTGGTCGGTCAGCTCGAGGTTGACGGAGAGGCCCATCTCAGCGCGCCTCCGGCGGCAGGTGGCCGCGGATGACGGCCTCGTGGGCGAGGATGTTCCAGGAGCACTCCCGGCAGCGCGGCAACGGCGCGCCGGCGGCCATGCCCGCGCGCACGGCCTGGAGCAGCGCGTCCCCCTCCCAGACGGCCGCGAGCGGCGTGGACCGCGCGCTGCCGCCCTCGCCGGCCAGCACGCAGCACGGGCTGGTGCGGCCGTCCGCTTGCACGACCAGGTGGTGCCAGGCCTTGAGGCAGGGGGCGCCGTGCAGGCCCTCGCCGGGCGGGCGCGGGGGCGCGGCGGCGCCGCGGACGAGGCGCGCCTCCTCGAAGAAGTGCGGGAGGGTGGTGGCGATGCCGAGGGTCTCGGCGCGCGCGTGGGCGACGCGCGCGAGCGCGGGCACCTGCGCGCGCTCGGCAGGCGAGAGGGCGAGGGCGCGCTGCTCGGGGCGGTAGGCGACCAGGGCGTCGAAGTCCACGCGCACCGCGCCGAGGGCGGCGGCCAGCTCGACCATCGCGCTGAGCTGGTGGAGGTTGCGGTTGGTGAGGACGAAGTGCAGCGCGACCTCGGGGAAGCGCAGGCCGGCGGCGCGGCGCCAGGCGAGCAGGCGGCAGGTGTTCTGGATGGTGCGCTTGAAGGCCCCCGACTGCCCGCGCAGGGCGTCGTGGGTGCCGGCGTCCGCGCCGTCCACGGACACGTGCACCTCCGTCCAGGCGATGTCGAGCAGGAGGCGCGCGATGTCCGGGCCCATGAGCGTGCCATTGGTGGTGAGCATGCCCTCCATGCCGTGCGCCCGCGCCCGGCGCAGCAGGGCGGGCGTGGCGTCTCGCCGGATGAGCGGCTCGCCCCCGCCGAGCACCATCAAGCGCGCCGCGCCGAGCGCGGCGGCTTCGTCGAGGATCTCCAGAAGGCGGGCCGCAGGCAGCTCGTCCACCGCGGGGCGGTGCCGGGTGGTGGTGTCGCAGAAGGCGCAGTCGAGGTTGCAGACCAGCGTGGGATACAGCTCAAGCGTGACCGGCCCCTGCGCGCCCGCCGTGGCCCAGCGGGCGATGCGCGCGGCGATGGCGGCGGGGTGGGTCGGGCTCGGGTCCACGCGCGGCCTCCAGGCGCGTTGTATCCTCAACCGGCGAAGGTGCAGCGCGGAGGCTCGATGGCGAAGGTGCGCGGGTGGCAGGCGATCGCGGCGGTGCTGGGCGGCTGCGCGGCCGAGCCGGCGCGGGAGCCGGCGGCGGTGCCGGTGTTCTGCGACCGGGTGGCAGAGCTGGGCGGGGTGGAGCGCATCGCGGGCGGCGGCCTCGGGGAGAGCGGGCGGCTGGTCGTGCGCGTGCTGGGGCCGGCGGCGTCCCCGCCGGACGACCCGGCCTGGGTGGGAGATCTGCCCTTCGTCCTGGAGAACCGCGAGGTGGGCGGCCCGGCGCTGTCCGGGCTCACGGATGCCCGCGGCGGGGTGGAGCGGCTCCTCGGCGCGGGGCAGTGGGCCTTCCGGGTGGCGGTGGACGACGGGCGCCGTCGCTGCGCGGCGGAGGCCCTGGTGGAGCTGGCGGCGGGAGAGACGACCCAGCTCTGCCTGGACCCGGGCTGCGGCTGAGCGCGGCGGGCGGGCGGCGGGTTAGGCGGCGCCGCATGTCCCTCTTCGACCATCTCACCGCGCGCGGCTTCTTCCAGACCACCACGGACCGCGCGGCCCTCCGCGCCGCCCTCGACGGCCCGCCGCTCACGTTCTACTGCGGCTTCGACCCGACGGGCACCAGCCTGCACGTCGGCCACCTGCTTCCGGTGATGCTGATGCGCTGGCTGCAGCAGGCCGGCCATCGGGCCATTGTGGTGCTCGGCGGCGGCACCGCGATGGTGGGAGACCCGTCCGGCAAAGACCGCACGCGGGAGATCCTCACCCCCGAGAAAATCGCGTCCAACCTTGCGTCCATGCGCCCGCAGATGGAGCGCTTCCTGGTGCTGGACGGGCAGCGGGGCTTCGTGGTGGACAACGCGAGCTGGCTGATGGGCCTCGGCTACATCGCCTTCCTGCGCGACGTCGGGCAGCACTTCAGCGTGAACCGCATGCTCTCCGCGGAGAGCGCGAAGCAGCGCCTGGAGCGCAACCAGGGCCTCAGCTTCATCGAGTTTAACTACCACCTGCTGCAGAGCTACGACTACCTCGTGCTGCACCGCCAGCATGGCTGCAGCCTCCAGATCGGCGGGGACGACCAGTGGTTCAACATCCTCGGCGGGGCGGACCTCATCCGCCGCGAGCACGGCGCCGAGGTGCACGCCGCCACCGTCCCGCTGATGATGACGGCCGACGGCAAAAAGATGGGGAAAACGGAGTCCGGCTCCGTGTGGCTGGAGCCGGCGCTGGTCTCGCCCTTCCAGTACTACCAGTACTGGGTGAACGTTCAGGACGCCGACGTGGAGCGCTTCCTCAAGCTCTACACCGCGCTGCCGCTCGACGAGGTCGCTCGGCTCGCCGCGCTGCAGGGCGCCGACATCCGCACGGCCAAGCAGGCGCTCGCCCATGCGGCCACCGCGCTGGCCCACGGCGATGCGGCGGCGGACGCGGCGCGAGAGGCGGCGGCAGCCCTGTTCTCCGGCGGCGGCGAGGCGGCGGGCGCGCCCACGGTGGCCCTGTCGCTGCCGGCGCCGCTGCTCGACGCCCTCGTGGTCGGCGGCTTGGCAAAGTCCAAGTCCGAGGCCCGGCGTCTGGTCGAGCAGGGCGGCGTGCGCCTCGACGACACCCGCCTGACCGACCCCTTCGCCTCCGTCGAGGCCCCGGGCGTGCTGTGGGCCGGCAAGAAAAAGGCGGTCCGCATCCAGGCCGCCGGGTGATCCCACCGCGGCGCGCGCGCCCGGATAGACGCCGGGCATGACGGCGCCGCCGCGAATGCCGGGCAGCTACCTCGTGCTGGAGCTCACCAACCGGTGCAGCCTCGCGTGCGTACATTGCTCGGTGTCCGAGGAGGGTCACCCGCACCACGCGCGCACGGGCTACCTGGACCCGCGCCTTGCCGACTCCCTCTTTGACGACCTGGCGGCGGTGGGCGCGCGCTTTGACACGCTCATCCTGTTCTGGCTGGGCGAGCCGCTGCTGCACCCGCACTTCACCCGGATTTGGCGGGCCGGGCTGCGCGGGGCCGCACGGAACGGCATCTTCGGCAAGGTCGAGGTGCACAGCAACGCGACCCACCTCTCCGCCGACCGGGTGGCGGCCTTCCTCAACGACGGCGCGGTGCCCTCGGTGCTGCACCTCAGCCTGGACGCCGCCTCCGAGGCCACCTACCGCGCCGTGAAGGGCATGGACCGCTTCGCCCGCGTGCAGGCCAACGTCGAGGCCCTCGTCGCCGCCAAGGGCCGCACCGGCGCGCGCTGGCCGCGGGTCGTCTTCCAGTTCATCGTGGGGAGCAACAACGTCGCGGACGCGGCCCCCTTTCGCGCGCACTGGGAGGCGGTGTGTCGCCGGGCCGGCGTCCCGGTGCGGGCGGCGGCCGGCCATGTGCCGCCCGGGGACGACGCGGTGGTGTTCTTTCGGCAGCTCGACTGCCCGACGGTCGATGAGCAGCTCCGGGAAAACGCGCTGTTCCGCGCCGAGATGGCGCGCCAGGGGCTCGCGCTGCCGCCGGCCGCCGCGCGGGGCGAGGCCGTCGCGGCCCACAACCTCCAGCCCTGCTCGGGCTTCTGGAAAAGCCCGGTCGTGGGCTGGCAGGGCGACGTCACGGTCTGCACCCGGGACAACCACCTCGACAACCGCATCGGCAACCTGCACGACCACGCGTTTCGCCGTTTGTGGTGGGGCGGCCTGCAGGGCGCGCGCCGGGCGGCGGTGGCGGCGGGCGACTACGGCGCGCTCCCCCTGTGCCAGACCTGCTTCATCCCGCGCTCGCTCAACCACGCCGAGCTGTCCGCGGCCGACATCGCGGCGGAGGCCTCCTTCGCGGCGGCCGGGGGCTGCCCGTGAGCCTGGCCGACCGCGCGCTGGACCGCCTGCACCTGCGGCGCGCCCCCGGGCGGCCCCGGCAGATCCACCTCTCGGTGACGGACCGCTGCTTCCTGCCGTGCCTGCACTGCGACATCTGGAAAAACGAAGATGTCGACTTGCCGACTCCATTCTGGGAGGACGCGATCGATCGCCTCGGCGAATGGGCAGCGCCCGCCGGCATGAACTTCGTCGGGGGCGAACCCCTGCTCCGCAAGGACCTCGAATCCCTGATGGCCCGCGCGGTGGGGCGCGGCTTCACGGTCAGCTTCAACACGAACGGCTGGCTGGTCACCGACGCGCGGGCGCGGGCCGTGGCGGCGGCGGGGGTGCGCACGGCCTACGTGAGCCTGGACGGCGCGACCGCGGCCACGGTGGACCACTCGCGCGGCCGGGCGGGCAGCTTTGACAAGTCGATCGGGGCGATCGAGCGGTTT
>JBEIVK010000709.1:0-2459 GCA_040373935.1 Alphaproteobacteria bacterium | reverse complement strand
GCTTCGCCGGGCCGGGGGCCCGACGCGGGGCAGGAAGGGGGCGTTACGGGGGAAACCTTGGTTTCCCCTGTCTCCTGTGCCCTTGGCCGCTCCCCGCGAGCGCCTCAGTAGAGCAGGATGCCCTCGCGGGCCTCGGCGAACGCCGCGCGCTGCGGCGCCCAGGCGTCCACCAGCTCGCGCGGGCGGACGCGGGCCTCCAGCCCGAGGCGGATCTCGCCCGAGCCGGAGAGGAGGTCGATGGCGATGGGCGTGTCGACGAACTCGTACGTCTCCGTGCGCCACCGGAACTGGGCCGGGGCGGCCCGCAAAAGGGCCTCCAGCACCACGAGCCCGAGCAGCGTGGCGTCCATCGCCCGGCGGTCCGTGACGAAGACCTCGGCCCCGTGACAGACCTCGCCCGCGAACTTCTGAAAGCGGGGCTCGAAGGTTGCTTCGCGGAAGGCCACGCCGGCAAGCCCGGCGTCGGCCGCGCCCGCGCGAAGGAGGCGAACGAGGGCCGCGCGGTCCAGCCACGGGGCGCCAAAGAGATGAAAGGGACGGGTGGTGCCGCGTCCCTCGGAGACATTCGTGCCTTCGAGCAGGCACATCCCCGGGTAGATGGCCGCCGTCTCCAGCGTGGGCATGTTGGGCGACGGGTACACCCAGGGCAGCCCCGTCTCGTCGTACCATTGGCCGCGGGCCCAGCGCTCGGCGCGCAGGACGCGGTAGGCGCAGTCGACGCCGAGGCGCTCGCGGAAGAAGCGGCCGCACTCGCCCATCGTCAGGCCGTGGCGCGTGGCGAGCGGGTACGCGGAGACGAAGCTCTCGTAGCCGGCCTGCACGACGTTGCCCTCGATGCTCAGGCCGTCGATGGGGTTCGGGCGGTCCAGCACCACCACCTCGGTGCCGGTGCGGGCGGCGACCTCCATGCAGTACCCGAGGGTGGCCTGGTAGGTGTAGTAGCGGGTGCCGATGTCCTGGATGTCGAACAGCAGGACGTCCAGATCGGCGAGCAGCGCGTCGGCCGGCCGCAAGGAGGCGGCGCTGTCGCCGTAGAGCGACACGACGGCAGGAAGGCCGCGGTCCTGGCCGTCCTCGGCGACGGAGATCATGTCTTGGGCCGTGGCGTCCACGCCATGCTCGGGGCCAAAGACCCGCGCGACGGAGACGCCCGCGGCGTGCAGCGCGGGCAGCGCGTGGGTGAGGCCGCGGGTGACCGCCGTGTGGTTGCAGACGAGCCCGACGCGGCGGCCGCGGTAGGGGGCGACGTCGTCGAGGAGGACTTCCAATCCCGCGCGCATGGGCAGACTCCGTGCGCGGCGGGATAACCCGGCAGCGGGGCCGTCGGCGCGGGTGCGCGGGCCAGCGCGGAGGAGAGATGCGTCGGAACGTCGGGGTGGTGGGGCTGGGGCTGCTGGTCGGCTGCGCCGCGGGCAAGACGGACAGCGGGCCGCACGCGCTGGGCTTCGGGGCGGCGGGGGCGGTGGGCGCGGCCCTCCTCCCGGCCGACGGCCTGGGCGACACCTTCACCGTGGAGGCGTGGGTGCAGCTCGGCGACACGCTGCCCGGCACGGACCTGCCGGTCCTGGTGGTGGACGGCGGCTTTGCGCTGTGGGTCGCGGCGGACGGGCTGGCGTGGTTCGGCGCCGACGCCGCGCAGGACATCGGGCTCTACGCCCCGGCCGACCTGCGGGACGGGGCGCCGCATCACCTCCGCGGCCTGTGGGACGGCGAGTCGGCCGAGCTGTATGTGGACGGCGTGCTGGCCGGACTTCACCGCGGCACCGGCCTCGCGGGCGCCGGCGCGCTCACGGTGGGGGGCTGGCCGCGGCGCGGGGCCGTCTTCGCGGGGCTGATCGACGAGATCCACCTCCAGGACGGCCTTCACCCCCCGGAGGCCGAGGCGCCGCCCACCGAGGCGGCCACGCTCGGCGCCGACACGGTTCGCTTGTGGGCGGCAGACGAGGGCGCGGGCCGCTTCGCGCGGGACGCCGTGGAGGGCGCGGACCTGCGGCTGGACGAGGGCGTGGAGTGGGTGCCGTTCAGCCCCTTTGGCGAAGCGCGCTGAGCCCCTCGGCGAGGGCGGCGGCCACCGGCCCGGCGCCGGGCGCTGGCGCACCGTCCACCGCCTCCACCGGGAAGACCCCGCGCAAGGCCGATGCCCCCACCAGCTCGTCCACGCCCGCCGGCCAGGGCACCGGCGCGTCCACCCACGGGATGCCGAGGCCGCGGGCCACCTCGCGCAAGGCCGCCGCGGTGACCGAGGGCAGCCGCGCGCCGTCCTCGGGCGCCTGGTGCACCGCCCCGCCGCAGACCCCGAGCGCGGCCGAGCGCCCGGCCTCGCGCAGCCCACCCTCCGGCCCGCAGAAGACCACGTCGTCCGCGCCGGCGGCGGCGGCGAGCGCGTCCCAGGGGCCGCGCGACGCGTGCTTGGCGGCGGCAAGAAGCGGGGTGTGGGGGACGCGCGCCCACCGCACGGC
>JBEIVK010000036.1:0-13850 GCA_040373935.1 Alphaproteobacteria bacterium | reverse complement strand
GTCCCCGCCGACACGCCGATGCCCCGCAGGCGCGCGCGGGGCTCGGCCGCCGCGAGGGCCTCGTCTCCCACCAGAAACGCCGGGGGCTCATCCCCGCGGGCCCAGCGCGCCCGCTCCGCAGTCCACACCGCCTCCCGCGCACCGACGAGGCGCGCCGCGTCGCCCGCGCCAAGGCGCCCCTCCAACAGCGCGCCGAGCTCCGCGTCCTCCAAAAAGCGAACCGGGACGCCGTGCCGACGCTCCACCCCGACGAGCAGGCCCTTCCACCCGTGGGCGATGCGATCGAAGCCGTGGCGTTGATCTTCGCGGAGGCGCAGGTAGCGGCGCGCGAGGCGCACGGCCGGCCCGAGCGCCGACGGCAACGCGGCGCGGGCCCGCTCCCCGGCGGACTCGGCCGCAGCCGCAAGGAGGGAGGGGTCTTCCCCCTCCGCGATGACGGCAGCCACGCGGAGGGCCGGCGCCGGGTCCTCCGCCCAGCGCGGGCTGAACAGCTCCCAAGAGGACGGAGCGCGGTGGCCCCACGCGGCGAGAAAGGCTTCCAGGCCGATCATGCCGCGACCAAGACGCCAGAGGTCGGCGTGCATCTGGACGGTGGGCGAGCGGGCGTCGGGGCGCAGGGCCTCCGCGAGGGCCGACTCGACGCCCAGGCGGGCCGCGAGGGCCTCGGCCACCTCAGACCACAGATTGGCGAACAACAAGCTGCACACATGGATCTGCACGTACTCCCGCACCAGCGCTTTCCAGCGCGCGTGGGCGGCGAGCACCTCAGCCGCCGTGCCGGCCGGCGCGCGCGAGAGGGCCTGCACCCGGGGCGGGAGGCCTGCGGCGAACGCATCCCAATGATCCGCGTTTGTCCATGGGTTCCAGCGAAAGCGCTCCCAACGACGCTCCGCGGCGGTCTCGGCGAGGATGGACCGGTAGACGCGCACATCTGGCAGAGCGCCGCTGCGGGCGGCCCAGGCGCGCTGCTCGGCCGGCGGCAACAGCTCCAGCAGAAAGCGCGGCGGCGCCCGCCCGGGGACCTTAAAGGCGAGGTGCCGGAAGACCGTGGCGTTGACGTAGGGCGCGCAGCGGACGAGGCGGGTGGCGGGCCCGCCCCCGAGCAACGCGCGGTTCGTCGCCGGGTACGCGATGAACCAGTCGAGCAGGTCCCGAATCAACGACCACCCGAGCGGGCTCGCCGGCTCCGTCCACCGCTCACCCAAGAAGCGCCGGGTCCACAACACGGGCCCGGCGCGCACAACGGCGGCGGCGGTGCTGATGGGCCGGCTTTGAAGAATGGCCAGGCCTCCGTCCGGTCCGAGGGCCCACTCGAGGTCTTGCGGGCTGCCGAAGACGGCTTCCGCTCGGAGCGCCGCGCGGGCGATGCGGCGGGCGGCCGCGTCGTCCACCCGCACCGCGCGCTGCCGGGCGCCCGGCAGGGGCACGCGGCCCTCCGGGCGCAGCTCCCAGGGCTGGGACGGGGTGTCGCGCGCGCTGACGGCGAACGCCCGAGGCAGCACCCCCAGCGGCGCCCAACGGGGCCGTCGCACCCGCACGCGCTCCGGCACGACCGCTCCCGCGACGACGGCCTCCCCCAGCCCGAAGGCGCCTTCGATGAGCACTTCGTGCCGCGCCCCGCTCACCGGGTCGATGGAGAAGCAGACGCCGGCAGCCGCCACCGGGGCCAGCGCCTGTACGACGACGCCGATGGGCCCGGCGCAGCCGAGGGCCAGCGCCCGCTCGCCCTGCCCGCTGCGCCAGACCTGCGCCAGGGCCTCACCGAAGGCGGCGGCGTCCGCCGTCGAGACGCCGACCACGCTCTCGTAGAGCCCCGCGAGGCTCCGCGCAGCGCTGTCTTCGTGCACCCCGCTGCTGCGAACGGCCACCACGGGCCCGAGGGCCGCCGCGGCCGCCGCGGCGGACGCCCACCACCGCCCATCGCCGAGCCCCTGGGCGGCGTGCCGCGCCGCCCAGCCGAGGTCCAGCGCGAAGCCGTCTGGCACCGCGAAGCCCGCGCGCACCAGGCGCCCGAGGGCCACAGCCTTGCCCCCGAATCGATTGGCCCCGCCCGCGGGGACCCGCCCGAGCGGAACCACCTTCATCGTCCCCTTGTAGCCGCCTCGCGCGGCGACGGTCGAGGCGATGCGGTTAGACGGGCCGCCGGAGGCACCATGCACCTCACCGACAGCATCGCCCACCCGCCCGCGCCGCACAACGAGCCGGTGCGGGCCTACCGCGCCGGCTCCGCCGAGCGCGCGTCGCTCGAAGCCGCGCTCGCCGTCGCGGCCGGGAGCGTCGTGGAGATCCCCTGCGTCGTGAACGGCGCGCCGGTCTACACAGGGCGCACGGTGGACGTCCACGCCCCCTGCGACCACGGGACCCGCCTCGCCCGCGTGCACCTGCCGGACGATGGGCTCGTGCAGGAGGCCATCGCCGGCGCGCGCGCCGCGGCCGTGGGCTGGGCGGCGCTGCCCTGGGAAGAGCGGGCTGCCGTGTTCCTCAAAGCGGCCGAGCTGCTGGCCGGGCCGTTTCGAGACCGCATGAACGCGGCGACCATGCTCGGGCAAGCCAAGACCTGCCACCAGGCCGAGATCGACGCCGCCTGCGAGCTCATCGACTTCTGGCGCTTCAACGCGTACTTCGCGCGGCAAATCCTGGCAGACCAGCCGCCGGTGAGCGCCCCCGGCACCTGGAACCGGACGGACCACCGGCCGCTGGAGGGCTTCGTCTTCGCGGTCACGCCCTTCAACTTCACGAGCATCGCGCTCAACCTGCCCACAGCACCTGCGCTCATGGGCAATGTCGCGCTGTGGAAGCCCTCCATTACGCAGTGTCCGAGCGCATGGGTCGGGATGGAGCTGCTCGCCGCCGCGGGCCTGCCGCCCGGGGTGGTCCAGTTCCTGCCCGGCTTTGGCGCCGACGTCGGCGCGCCGGCCCTCGCGTCGCCCCACCTCGCCGGGCTGCACTTCACGGGCAGCACCGCCACCTTCCAGGCACTCTGGCGCGGCATCGGGGACAACCTCCCCCGCTACCGGGCCTACCCGCGCATCGTCGGCGAGACGGGCGGCAAGGACTTCATCCTCGCCCACCCGTCGGCAGACGTCGACGCGCTCGCGGTCGCCATCCTGCGCGGCGCGTTCGAGTACCAGGGCCAGAAGTGCAGCGCGGCGAGCCGGGTGTTCATCCCCGCGTCCCTGTGGCCGGCGGTGCGGGCCCGCGTGGCCGACGGCGTCGCCGCCATGAAGATGGGCGACACGCGCGACTTCGGGGTGTTCATCGGGGCGGTGATCGACGAGCGGGCGTTCGAGCGGCACGCTGCTGCCCTGGTCTTGGCGCGGGACACCGCGGAGGTGGTCGTCGGCGGGGGCTGCGACCGCCGCGCGGGGTGGTTCGTGGAGCCGACCTTCGCCCGCGTGGAGGACCCGAAGCACCGCCTGCTCGAAGAAGAGCTTTTTGGGCCCATCTGCGCGGCCTTCGTCTATCCGGACAACGGCTGGTCGGACATCCTGCCGGTGGTCGACGCGGGCAGCCCCTACGCGCTGACCGGGGCCGTCTTCGCGCAGAAGCGCAACGCCATCGCGCAAGCCACGGCAGCGTTGCGGCAGGCGGCCGGCAACTTCTACATCAACGACAAGCCCACCGGCGCGGTCGTGGGCCAGCAGCCCTTCGGCGGCGCGCGGGCGAGCGGCACGAACGACAAGGCCGGGAGCGCAGCGAACCTTCAGCGATGGGTCTCCGCGCGCACCATCAAAGAGACCTTCGTCCCTGCCACCGACTGGCGCTATCCCTACCTTGGCGGCGGATGATCGGGCGTTTCCCTGGGCGCCCCTTGACATCGCGGGCCGATTGGCTACGATGCAGGCGTGATCCAGCGTTGGCGACGCCCGCGGGTCACGGCCCGGCGCCCCGAACGGCGGACGGGGCGCCTCGGCGCCCGGTGGGGTCCTGATCTGTTTCCCCATGCTCGGCCCCACATCGGGCGCCCGGGCTCTCTTTCCGCTCTCTTCGTGGACGGGCCGGCCTTCGGTGTCGGCGCCACCGGGAGATGTTCTGCGATGATTCATGCAGATCCGGCCTGACAACCCCCTGATCATCCAGGGTGGGGGCAAGGTGCTGTTGGAGGCGCGTCACCCACGCGCCGAAGAAGCGCGAGACTTTCTCGGCCGCTTCGCAGAGCTCGAGGCCAGCCCCGAGCTCCTCCACACCTACAAGATTCACCCCCTCTCCCTCTGGAACGCCGCCTCCGCCGGGATGGGTGTTCAAGAGATCGTGGACGGCCTGCGCAAGTGGTCCAAGTTCGATGTGCCGGCGGACGTCCTCCAGACGGTGCAGGACACCGTCGAGCGCTACGGCTGCTTGCGCCTCCTCCCGCACCCGACAGAGCCGGGGCGCCTGCTGCGCCTCGAATTCCAAACCGGCTACATCCAGAAGCTCGTCACCGGCGCGCCCGCGTTGCGTGAGCTGCTCGTCGAGGACGGCAAACGCACCTGGGCGGTGGCCCCCGGCCACCGCGGCATCTTCAAGCAGCGCGCCCTGCAGTCTGGGTGGCCCGTCGAAGACCTCGCCGGCTTCCACGTGGGCGCGCCGCTCGGGCTGGAGCGGCGCCCCACGCTCGCCTCCCTCGACATGCCCTTCGCTCCCCGGGACTACCAGTGGGAGGCGGCGCGGCGCTGGTGGCAAGACGGGCGGCCCTCGGGCGGCTGCGGGGTCGTCGTCCTGGCGTGCGGCGCCGGGAAAACCATCGTCGCCATCGCAGCGATGGCCCTCGCGCGCACCCGCACGCTCATCCTCGCCACCAATCAGGCGGCCTGCGCCCAATGGCGCCGCGAGCTGCTCGACAAGTCCACCCTTCGCCCCGAAGACGTCGCCCTGTACACCGGCGAAGAAAAGGCCATCGCGCCGGTCACCATCGCGACCTACCAGATCCTCACCTGGCGCCGCAGCAAGGACGCCGCGTTCGAGCACCTCCACCTCTTCGAAGATCAGGATTGGGGCCTTATCGTTTACGATGAGGTCCACCTCCTGCCCGCGCCCGTTTTCGGCGCGACGGCCAGCTTGCAGGGGCGCCGCCGCTTGGGCCTCACCGCCACGCTCGTCCGCGAAGATGGCCGCGAGGGCGATGTCTTCGCGCTCGTGGGCCCCAAGCGCTACGACCTCCCGTGGCAAGTCCTCGAAGACCGCGGCTTCATCGCCGACACCCGCTGCACCGAGGTGCGGGTGCCCTTCGCGGCGGCGACATTGGAGCGCTACAACCGCGCGAATGAGGGCGAGAAGTTCCGCATCGCAAGCTCAAACCCGGCAAAGCTCAAGGTGCTGGACGACCTCCTCCGCCGGCACCGCGATGACCACGTCCTCGTCATCGGCACCTACGTGGACCAGCTCCAAGAGATCGCGCGGCGCACCAAGGCCGCCCTCATCACCGGAGACACGCCCCACGCCGAAAGAGAGCGCCTGTTCGCCGCCTTCCGCAGCGGCGCGCTCCGCCTGCTCGTCGTGAGCAAGGTCGCCAACTTCTCCATCGACCTGCCCGACGCCAACGTCGCCATCCAGGTCTCGGGCTCCTTCGGGAGCCGCCAAGAAGAGGCCCAGCGCCTCGGTCGCATCCTCCGCCCCAAGAAGACGGCCGCGTCGTTCTACACGGTCGTCACCGCGGACACGAAGGAGCAAGAGTTCGCGCTCAAGCGCCAACTCTTTTTGACTGAGCAGGGCTACCGCTATCAAATCGAGGAACGGGCTGCCGGCTGAGGCGCCCAGATCCGGCGGCTCTTCGCCGCCACCCGCGAGGCCATGGATGTCTGCCGACGAAATCGGGAACGCTGGAGGAGAGGGCTTCGGGCGGCGCAAGCGGCGTCGGCGTCGGGGGCGCCGCGCGGGCGGTGCGCCGGTCGAGGCCGAGCTCGCCGTCGCGGAGTCGCGGCGCGCGCCGGAGGGGCGGCGCGGCGGGCCGGCATGGCGGGGCCGGGACGAGGGTGGGGCGCCCGTCGCGCTGCAGCGGTCCGGTCGGGTGCCGCGGAGCCGTCTCGCCTTGCTGCTCCCCCGCGGCAAGGTGCTGAGCGGCGCGGCCCGGCGGCGCAAGGCTGGACGCGCCGAACTGGACGCGCTGGGCGCCTACCTGGACCGCCTGGACGACCACCTGGTCGCGGGCTTCTACAGCGCGCTCGGCGGGCAGCCGGGGCGGGTCAACTCCAAAGAGCGCATGATCCAGCTCGCGATGAAGGCCATCACGCAGGGCGGGCGGGTCGGCGGCATCGTGCGCAGCCTCCACCAGCGGGACCGCCAAGCCCTGGCCATCCTGCTGCAGTCGGGCGGCATCGCCCACGCCGACGAGTTCCGCCAGGAGCTGATGCTCTCCCTCGGCGGCAACGAGCGCGAGTGGGTCAAGGTGATGGGCACCTTGAGCGACCGCGGGCTGGTCGGCGCCACCGAAGAGCGAGACGGCCACTTCTTCTACGTCGTGCCCGCGCCCTTCGTGGACCTCCTGCTCGAGCACCTCTACGAAGACCTCGCCCTGCCGAGCTTCGACGAGCCGGGCGTGAAGTCGGCGACGGAAACCCCCTTCGCGCCGCCCTTCGAGTTCTCGCTCGTCACGCTCGCGACCTACATCGACCAACACCCGCCGCGCCTCACGCAGCGCCACGACATCTTCAAGGGCCACAAAGAAGAGCTGGACCGCTTCTTCGCCCAGATCTGGTCGGACGACAGCGAGCTGTTCAACTTCCACATCGACTTCCTGATGATGCACGGGATGGTCGAGCTTCGCGGGGACCGCCTGGGCGTGAACCGGTCGGTCCTCGAGGAGTGGCTCCAGCTCGACGACGACGACCGCAAGGACCTCGTCTTCACCAGCCTGGAGCGTCGCTTCTCGCTGGCGGAGTGGGTGATGCAGGCCATCCACGAGGTCGGCGGCGCCTGGGTGCCTGAGCGCCCCCTGCAGGCGCTGTACCGCCGGTGGCGGCGCGGCGAGGAGTGGCGGGAGCGCTACCGCAAGGACTCGTGGGAAGCCCCGAAGGCCGTGCAGCGCGAGGGCTACTCCTTCGCCTCCCTGGTCAATACGGGGATGGTCGAGCTGGGGAGCTGGGGACAGGAGAAGTTCTACCGGCTGAGCGAGCGGGGGCGCCTGCTCGTCGAGGACACTCCGCCCGACGCCTTCACCCAGTTCTACCTGACCCCCTCCTTCGAGGTCATGGCGCCGGCCGGACTGCCGCCGCTCATGCTGTTCCGCATCGGCGAGCTCGCGGAGCTGCGCGCCTGCGATCGCGTCAACACCTACCGGATCACCGAGGTGACGATCGAGACGGCGCTGGAGAAGGGCTGGCGGCGGGACGACGTCTTCGAGTTCCTGAAGGAGCACAGCCAGCTGGGCCTGCCCGAAAACGTCGAGCAGACCTTGCGCGGCTGGATGGGCCAGCATGGCGAGGTGGAGTACCACGACGCGATGCTCCTCACGGTCCACCGCACGCAGATCCGTCGCCTCGAAAGCCACCGCAAGCTCAAGCCTTTCCTGCTCCACCGCTTCGTGCCTGGCATGTACGCCGTGGACCGCTCGCGCTTGGACGACCTGAACGCCGTGCTCGCCGAGATCGGCCTTTCGCCGGCTCGCAAGCCGCGCAAGTACCCCGAGGACGTCCACCTCGCCGAGGCGCGCGAGCGCCTGCTCACGCAGGTCGTGGAGGCCCGCGAGAGCCGCCGCGACGAGCTGGCCGCCGCCCACGCGGCAGACAGCGATCCGGAAGTCCTGGGGCCGGTGCCCGGCAGCGGCGCCGCCCGCAGCCGCCAGGCCCGGCGAGAGCGCGAGTCCCTGCCCACCCGCCGCGGCCCCAAGGACGTGCGCGAGGTGTGTGAAAAGGCCGTGGCAGACGGGCACCAGCTCGACATGCTCTACGTGACGCGCACCCAGGAGCGCAAGCACCTGCGTGTCGCCCCCGAGCGGATCGCGGTCACGCCGGCGGGGGCCCACGTCCTCGTGGCGCGCGATCTCAGCACGGGCGAGCGCCTCTCCTACCAACTCGTGCAGATCGAGCGCGTGGACGCCGTGGAGGCCCGCCGATGAGCCCCACACCGGGTCGTGGCTTTGAAGAAGCCTTGTCAGAGCTCGAGTCCACCGTCCGTCGGCTGGAGGGCGGTGATCTCCCGCTCGAAGAGGCGCTTCGCCTCTTTGAGGAGGGCGTTCGGCTCAAACAGGAGTGCGCCGCGCTCCTCGCGAGCGCCGAGCGCCGGATCACCGAGCTGGTCGGCACTCCCGAGGCACCCGTCGAGCGTCCGCTCGCACCGTGATGCCATCCTGCTGTCAGGAATGCGACAAGCGCGCGTTGATGCGGTAGCGTACAGCGGCCCATCGCCGGCGCGCCCGGAGCCCCTTCATGTTCGACAACGTCGGTAAAGCCCGCAAAGGTGACCGCAAGCGTCAGGCCGGCGCTTTTGCGTTGTCCATCGTCCTGATCGGGGGCGGTGGGGCCTTCCTTGCTTGGCTCGGCCGCAAGGCGGTCGAGGTCGCGGTGGAGCAAGAGCTCATCCCGGTGGAGCTGTTCGAGGCCGCCGCGCCGCCGCCCCCGCCGCCGGCGGGCTCGTCCAAGCCCAAGACCACCAAAACCGAAGAGCCGAAGGAGCCGGACCCGGACATCGAGCCGGAGCCCACCGAGCTGCCCGAGGAGATCCCCGAGCCCCAGCCGGAGGAGGCCTCGGCCGAGCCGGCCGGAGAGGCCGGCGGCGTCGAGGGTGGCGTCGAGGGCGGCCAGGTGGGCGGCGTGGTCGGCGGCGACCTGAACGGCGTCCTTGGCGGCGAGCTGGGCGGCACCGGCGTGACCCCGGTGCACCACAGCCAGGTCAAGATCAAGAACATGGTCGAGCCGGTGTACCCGGAGGCCGCAAAGGCCCTCGGCCTCTCGGACGAGGTCTGCGAGGTCCGCTTTGTCATCGACGAGGCGGGCAAGCCCACCGAGGTCGGTGTCGGCAAGTGCTCCAAGGTCTTCCACGACGCGCTGCGGGTCGCGGCGATGAAGTGGAAGTTCTACCCCTGCAAAGCGGGCGGTCGCGCATACAAGTGCTCGTTCGTCCAGAACATTCGGTTCGTCCTCAAGTAGGACCGGGAGAATCCGCCGTGGAAATGGATGTCGTCGAGATCTGGAACCAGGCCACCGTGCCGGTGAAGATGGTCATCGTGACGATGGTCGCGATGGGCTTCGGCTCCGTGTATGTCGCCATCGAGCGGACCTACTCCCTCGGGAAGGCGCGCAATCAGTCCCGCGCGCTCGCCGGAGAGCTGGCGTCCGCCCTGCAATCTGGCGGGGCCAAGGCCGCAGCCGCGGTCGCCCGAAAGGACGAGTACAAGGAGGCGTACCTGGGGCACATCGTGCTGCCGGCGCTCACCGAGTTCGCCGCCCGCCCGGACCGCCACGGCATCGAAGCGGTCGAGCGCGCCATCCAAAAGGCGAGCATCGACGAGGACGCTTCGCTGCGCAAGGGCTTCGGCATCCTCGCCACCACCGGCTCCACCTGTCCCTTCGTCGGGCTCGTCGGCACCATCTTCGGCATCATCGGCGCCTTCCAGGCGATGGCCGAGGGCGGCGGCAACCTCGACAAGCTGCTGCTGCCCATCGCCGAAGCGCTCATCGCCACGGCCATCGGCATCGCCGTCGCCATCCTTGGCGTGTGGCTCTACAACTGGTTCAACCACAAGGTGGAGATGATCACCAAGGACATGAACACCGCCGCGTTGGAGCTGCTCGACTGGTGCGAGAAGCAGCTCCTCTCGTCGGACTCGGCCTCGGACTCCCCGCCCGCCGCGCAGGCCTGAGGTGCCCCCATGGGCATGAGTGTCGGTGGCAACAAGAGCGGGATGCTCGCCGAGATCAACGTCACGCCCCTCGTGGACGTGATGTTGGTGCTGATCATCATCTTCATGGTGGTGACGCCGATCCTCACCGCGGGCGTCGACGTGACGCTCCCCGAGGGGAAGACGGGCGACAGCAGCCAGGACGTGGGTCAGCACCTGACGGTCTCGATCCAGCAAGACCAGTCCGTCTTCGTGGAGACCTCGAAGTCCTCCCTCGACAAGATCGTGGAGGACATCAACGCCTTCTACGCCGCCAACGAGGCGCGGCCCCTGCTGATCAAGGCGGACCGCCGGCTCACCTGGAAGGAAGTCCGGGCGGTGATGGACCCGATCGCCGAAGGCGGCCTGACGACCATGCTGCTCGCGGTCGAGAAGGACAAGGAGTAGCGCATGGGCATGAACCTCCCGTCCAAAAAGGGCGGCTCGGTGTCCGAGATCAACGTGACGCCGCTCATCGACATCATGCTCGTGATGCTGATCATCTTCATGGTCATCACGCCGCCCACCGTCACGCAGATGGCGGCCAACCTCCCGGAGAAGACGGAGGAGGTCCCGGAGGAGCAGGTCCCCGAAGACCAGCTGGTCGCCGCCGCGTGCAAGGACGGCACCTTCGCCCTCAACCGCACCGTCATGCCCATCGAAGAGCTGGCTGAGCAGGTGGAGAAGCGGCTCAAGGCGAAGGCCAAGAAGCTGGTGTTCGTCGACGCCCACCCGGACGCCACCTACGAGAACGTGGTGACGCTGATGGACACGGTGCGAGACGCCGGCTCGGAGCGCGTCGGCATCGCCTCCCTCAAGGAAGACGCGGACTTCACGGCCTGCTCGCCGGCGCCCGCGGCCCCGGTGGACCCAGCGGCTCTGCCTCCGGCGGGCGGTTGACGTCGATGTCCCCGTCATTTTCGTTGGATGACTGGGCGGGCCCTCGGCGCGCCCAGGTGGATGCCTGGATGCGCAGCCGCCTCGCCGGGGCTGCGCCGGCCGCCTTTGCCGATGCGCTGCTCTGGCCCGTGGCGGCCGGCGGGAAGCGCTACCGCCCCCTGCTGTGTTTCGCCGCGGCGGAGGCCGTGGGCGCCGGCCCCGATGCCCCGCTGGTCCTCGCGGCGGCAGGCGCCGTGGAGCTGGTGCACACCTACTCGCTCGTCCACGACGACCTCCCCTGCATGGACGACGACGACGAGCGTCGCGGCCTCCCGACGGTCCACAAGAAGTGGTCGGACGGCGTTGCGGTGCTCGTCGGGGACGCTCTTCTGACGGAGGCCTTCGGCGCGCTCGCCGAGTGCGGCCCGGCCGATCGCGCGCTCCCCCTGGTCGCGCGCCTCGCGCAAGCGAGCGGGCACCGCGGGATGGTCGGCGGGCAGGCGTGGGACATCGGGCTCGGCGGGCCCATCACCGACGGCGAGGGCCTCGTGCGGCTCCACCGCGGCAAGACGGGTGCGCTCATCGAAGCCGCGGTGTGGATGGGCGCCGCCGCGGGTGGTGCCAACCCCGGGCAGCTCGATGCGGCGGCCCGGGCCGGGGCCGCGCTGGGGGTGGCCTTCCAAATCGCAGACGACGTGCTCGACGCCGATGAAGACGCCGGAGACAGCGGCCCGCCCTCCTACGTCAAGCTCTACGGTGTCGCGGGGGCCCGCGCGCGCGCCGAGGCCCTGCTCGCCGAAGCCACGGACGCCCTGGCGGCGTTGCC
This sequence comes from Alphaproteobacteria bacterium, assembly GCA_040373935.1. Taxonomy (GTDB): domain Bacteria; phylum Myxococcota_A; class UBA796; order UBA796; family UBA2385; genus JBEIVK01. The sequence continues at coordinate 2,352 of JBEIVK010000036.1, read as the reverse complement.
TCGCGCCGACGCGCTGCGCGCCCTCGCCCGCTACACGCTGAGCCGCTCGGTGTGAGCGCGGCGCGGCGGGTGCGCCTGGACCATCGCCTCGTCGCCGCGGGGCTGGTGGCAAGTCGGCAGCAGGCCCAAGCCCGCATCGAAGCCGGCGAAGTGTCTGTTGGCGGTCTCGTCCGCACCAAGCCGGGGGCGCTGGTGGACGCCGACGCGCCGGTGGCCCTCGTCGGGGACGGGCCGCGCTTCGTGGGCCGCGGCGGGCACAAGCTCGAGGCCGCGCTCGACGCCTTCGCCGTGCCGGTCGCAGGGCGGATGGCCGCAGACCTGGGCGCGAGCACAGGCGGCTTCACCGACTGCCTGCTCCAACGCGGCGCCGCCCGCGTGTTCGCGGTGGATGTCGGCTACGGCCAGCTCGCGTGGTCGCTGCGGCAGGATCCGCGGGTGGTCGTGATGGAGCGCACGAACGCGCGCACGCTCGACGCGCTGCCAGCGCCGATCAGCCTGCTGGTGGGCGACCTCAGCTTCATCTCGCTCCGGCTCATCTTGCCGGCCGTCCACCGCCTCCTGCCGTCCGGGGGGGACGCCGTGCTGCTCATCAAGCCGCAGTTCGAGGCCGGGCCCGACGGGGTGGGCCGCGGCGGGCGGGTCCGCGACGACGCCGTGCGCGCGCAGGCCATCGCGGGCGTAGTCGCGGAGGCCGGGTCTCAAGGCTTCGACGTGCGGGGCACCGTCCCCTCCCCGCTCGCGGGCCTCAAGGCCGGAAACGTGGAGGAGCTCATCCACCTGGTGCGCCAGTGAGAGCCCTCGCGAGCCTCCTTCTGGCCGCCTGCGCAGAGGCGCCGGCGGCGCTTCTCCCCGCAGCCCAGCCCCCCCCGCCCGCCACCGGGCTCGCGGTGGCGCACGGCGCCGTCCGCGGGTTCCTCGCCCGCCCACCAGGCGATCCGGGGGTGCAGCGCCCCGTCGCGGTGTGGGTGGGGCGGGAGCTGGACGAGCCCACCCGCGCCGCAGCCGCCGCGGCCGCCGCCGCAGACGGCGCCATCGTGTTTGTGGCGGCGCCAGAGGTCCCCGAGCAGGCCGCGACAGCCTACGCCGCAGGCGTGCGCGGCGCCGGCGCCGTCACCGTCGTGCGCGGGCGGCCGGTCGGAGGCGCGCCATGAGCCGCCCGCTGGGCCACCGGCTGCGAGAGGCGTGGCGCTTCGCCCGCGGATTGTCGAAGGGCCTCGCGCGGGGGGACTTTTTCCCGGCAGGCGGCCGGCCGGCTCCGCAAGCCGCGCCCGGCGGGAGCGCGCGGCGCCGCCTGGGCGCGGGGCGCGGCGTCTCCGGCTACATCGAGCACCGCCACGTTCTGCCGGTGCCCGGGCTCGGCGCGCCCTTCGAGCTGCTTCACCTCTCGGACCTCCACGTCCGGGAGTGCGGGCCGTGGCTGGATGGTCTCTGCGCCACGCTGCGCGCCGTGCCGCCCGCCGACGTCGTCGTCATCACCGGGGACCTGGTCGGCCGCGGGTGGCAGCCGGACGCTGTGGACCAGCTCCTCGCCGCATTGCCGGCCGGCCGGCACGGTCGCTACGCCATCCTGGGGAACTGGGAGCACTGGACGGGCGCCACCGGGCCGGCCTGGGCCGCGCGCCTGCGGGCGGCCGGCGTCACGTTGCTGGTCGACGCCGCGGTGGACCTGGGCCCGGTGCGGCTCGCCGGGACAGACGACGCGCTCGCCGGCAATCCGGACTTCGACGCCCTGTTGCGGCCGCTCGCTGGGCCGGTGGTGGTGCTCACCCACTCGCCAGACTGCATGGCCGCGCTGGCTCGCCCGGCGGTGCCGCTCGTGCTCGCCGGGCACACCCACGCCGGCCAGGTGCGGCTGCCCGGGCTGGGTGCGCTGTGGGTGCCGAAAGGGACGGGCCCGCATGTGCACGGGTGGTCCCGCGTCGGGCCGACCTGGCTCTCGGTGTCCGCAGGCCTCGGATGGAGCGTGGGGCCGGTCCGCATCGGGGTGCCGCCGGAGATCGCGCGGGTTCGACTGGAGCCCGCTGCGGTGCCCTGAGCGCCGTCACTCGCGGATCAGCGGCGATGCGTGCCGCCGCGAAACCAGTTACCCGCGCCGCGACGCCTCGTGCGGGACCTAGCCCCCCGGCCCAGGCGGAGGACTCATGCGCTTCTTCACTTCGTGGGCGCGTTCTGTTGGCGCGCCCTTCGCGTTGGCCTTGGCCCTGGCCGGCGCCTCCGCGTCGGTGGCCGTGGCCCAGGACCCGGCCGCTCCCCCGGCGGACGCCGCGGCTCCGGCCGACGGCGCCGCCCCCACCGACGCCGCCCCCGCGGACGGCACGGCTCCCACCGAGGCTGCCGCCGAGGGCGAGGCTG
>JBEIVK010000126.1:0-8827 GCA_040373935.1 Alphaproteobacteria bacterium | reverse complement strand
GAGCAGAAGGGGAAATAGCTGACGCGGAAGGGACATGGCGCGGATAAGGCTCAATAACACGGCGGGCCGATTGCACACTGCGCCTGCGGCGTCTGCAAGCCCACCATTCGGCGCTGGCCTCGCCCCAGCCCGCCCACTATCCTGCGGCCCCGTCTCTGATAAAGGCCGCCCCTTGTGAATCGCCCTCCTCGCCCCCCTCGCCAGTCTGGTGGCACCACGCCGCGTCTCATGCTTAAAGCGGGCCGGGAGCGCTCGCTGTTGCGGCGTCACCCCTGGGTATTTTCGGGCGCGATCGAGCGCGTCGAGGCCGCCCCCGAAGCCGGCGGCAGCCTCGCCGTTCACGCCGCGGACAACAGCTTTCTCGGCTGGGCGACCTACAGCCCGGAATCGCAAATCCGGGCGCGGGTGTGGTCGTGGCATGAAGCCGAACCGCTCAACGCGGAACTCATTACCGCGCGCGTGGCCGGCGCCGTGGCCCGCCGTGAACGACTCTTGCCCGGCATGAACGCCGTGCGCCTCCTGCATGGCGAAGCCGACGGCCTGCCCGGCTGCGTCTGCGATCGCTACGGCGATTTACTGGCGGGCGCGGTGGATTTCGACCGTGCGCGGGCTGATGTCGAGCGTGGCGCCGACCTCCTTGTTGGTTTGGCCGGTCTGGAGCTCGAAGAGGACGTCGCGCTCGCGCGGGGTGAGGGTCTCCAGGGCGGCGCGGAGGTCCAGCGCCTCGATGCGGTCCGGGAGGCGGGCGGCGTCGATGGCGAGGGCGCGGCGCACGCGGTCCACGAGGACGTCGCTCTTAAAGGGCTTCTCGAGCATGTCGAAGGCGCCGGAGCGCATGGCCTGCACGGCCATCTCGACGTCGGCGTGCGCGGTGAGCACGACGACCGGCAGCGCGACGGGGTGCGGGACGTAGCGCTCGAGCAGCTCGAGCCCGGACATGCCCGGCATGCGGATGTCGAGGAGGACGACGCCGTGGGCGCGCGGATCCAGGCTTGCGAGGAAGGCCTCGGCGCTCTCGAAGGTGCGCACGGGGAGCGAGACCGCCTCGATGAGCCAGCGAAGGGACTCGCGAACGGCGGATTCGTCGTCGACGACGAAGACGGTGGGAGACGTCATGGGGCCTCGGGGGAGAGCGGGAGGGTGAGGGAGAAGACCTTGGTGCCGTCGTCGGGCGTGAGGACGGCCAGGGCGCCGCCGTGTCGTTCGGCGATGGCCCGGCTGATGAACAGACCCATGCCGGAGCCGTCGCTGCGGGTGTCGAACCAGGAATCGTACATGCGCCGGATGGCGGCGGGTTCGAGGGGGTGGCCGCTGTCCTGGCACCACGCGAGGGCGGTGGCGCCGTCCCGGCGGGTGCCGACGACGAGGCGCCGGGGCCCGGGCCACGGGGCGGCCATCGCGTCCAGGCCGTTGCGGAGGAGGTTGTAGAGCACGACCTCCAGCAGCCCGGCGTCGCCTTGGACTTGCGGGGAGGTGGGGTCGAGGTGAAGCTCGCCCGCGACGCCGGCGGGCTCGAAGCTGACGGCGAAGAGCTGCCAGACGCGGGAGACGACGTCGTTGAGCGACACGGCTGCGCGGATCGTCCGCTCGCGCTGGAACAGGGAGCGCAGGCGGCGGACGATCTGGCTGGCGCGGGCGGCCTCGTCGGCCACCGCGCTGAGCGCCGGGCGCAGCGCGTGCAGGGAGAGGCCGTTGTCGAGGCGCAGGATGGCGCCTTCGCTCCAGCCGGTGATGGCGGCGAGGGGCTGGTTGAGCTCGTGGGCGAGGCTGCTCGACAGCTCGGCGAGCACCGTGGTGCGGGTGCGCGACGACAGCTCGCCGAGGTGGCCGCGGGCCTGGACCTCGGCGTCGCGGCGGTGCGTGATGTCCACGCCGGCGAGGAGGATGGCGTCCCGGTGGCCGAAGCGGACCGGGACGGTGGTGAGGTCGAGCCAGAGGCGGCTGCCGTCGGCGCGCACCACCGGGACCTCGCGCCGGCGGATGTCGTGGGCGCGGTCCTCCAGGTCGACGAGCGGGCGGCCGTGCGCATCGCGGATCATCGTGGGGGGAACGCCGTGCAGCAGCGATGGCGCGACGCCGGCCATGCTGGCGGTGGCCGGGTTGGCGTAGAGCACGCCTTGCGCGCGGTCCACGACGACGACGGCGATGGGGCTCGTCTCGGCGAGGGTGCGGAACAGGGCCTCGTTGTCGGCCATCGCCTGCTGGGCGCGGGCGCGCTCGGCCATCTCGACGCGCAGGGACGCGTTGGCCTGGGCGAGAGCGGCGGTGCGCAGGGCGACGGCTTGCTCCAGGGCGTCGCGGTCGGCCTCCAAGCGGCGGGCGGCCTCGCGCTCGAGGGTGATGTCGTGGGCAAGCTCGACGGTGCGGGCGCCCTCGCGCGGCCCGCCGGCGATGGAGAGGCGGTGGACGCGGAACAGGCGGGGTGGAGCGGAGGGATCCGGGTCTGGAATGGAGATTTCGTGCTGGCCGTCCGGGAGCGTGGGCGCGCCCTCCGGCCAGGCGCGGCGGGCCGCCGGGTTGGTGTAGAGGGCCGCGCCGGTGGTGGCGTCGAGGAGACGGATGCCGACGTCGATGTTTTCGGTGATGGACGCGAGCAGGGCCTCGCGGGCACGGGCGGCGCGCTGGGCGGCGGCGCGGTCCAGGGCGGCGCCCATCGCCGACGCGGCGACCTTGAGCAGAGCGACGGAGTCCTCGTCCCAGGTGCGGTGCGACCGCACGGCATCGAAGCCCAGAAAGCCGCGGGTGGTGCCGCCGACGACCATCGGCAGCAGGACGAGGCTGCGGATCGACTGGGCCTGCAAGCTCGCCTTCGTGCCGGCGTCGTCGGGGAGGGCGTCCACGTCGGGGATGTGAAGGGGCTCTCCCGCGTTGAGCGGCGCGATGATGTCGCCGAAGTCGGAGAGCGGAAGGTCTTGCAGGAACTCTTTTTGCGGGTCGATGCCTTCGGCGCACCACTCGTGGGTGTTGGAGAGCCGGCCGTCCCCGTGGAACTGGAAGAGGTAGCTCCGGTCTGCGCCGACGAAGGCGCCGAGCTCGCCCAGCGCGTCGTCGATGGCGGCGTCGAGGGAGTCCTCGTTGACCACGATGAAGGCGGAGGCGGCGCGGGTGAGCAGGGCGTTGAGGCCCGCGCGGCGGCGCAGCGCATCTTCGGCCGCGAGGCGGAGGCGATCGACCCGGTGCGCGTGAACCAGCTGGGCCGTCGTGATGCGCAGCGGGAGCAGGGCGGAGACCAGGGAGTCGTCGTAGGGAGACTCGCAGTTCGCCACGCCGACCATGCCAAGGAACTCGTCGCCGAAGTACAGCGGCAGCCCCAGAAAGCGCCGCAGCGGCGGGTGGCCGTGCGGAATGCCGCGTGCGTGCGGGTGGGTGCTCGCCTCGTTGGCGATGAGCGTCTCGCCGGAGCGAATGACGGCGCCGAAGAGGGTGTCGAGGTTGCGAAACGCGAGGCCGTTCGCGGACGCTTGGTCGTAGAGGGTGCGCGTCGCGTCGTCCCACGAGATGTTGGTGAGCGCGCGGGTCTGCAGGAAGCGCTGACCGGACGGGTCCAGGAGGATCTCGCCGATGAACCCGTACTCGCTCCCGGTGGACGCGAGGAAGAGGCGGAGCAGGCTCTGGAAGGCCTCTGCGCTCCGGCCCTCGGAAAGCAGGCGCTGTACGCCTGCAATCCCGGCCGATGAAGTCTGCGCGGCCGTCACGGGGCGCCCCCTTGGGGCGCTCCACCGCGCCCCCGATTCCTTACGTTACATCGCGGGGGTCCCCGTGGGAAGGGGATTTGCGGGAATACGTGTCAGTTCGTAGTGGTTACCGCTTTCGGATCTCCACGATCTTGTCGTCATCCACGATGACCTCCCGCTCAAAAAGACGGACGGCCTTGTATTCCGTCTTGGAGCCCGGCTCCCAGACGAGCACCGCCCCGTCCTCCTGCTCCTCGAACTTGTAGATGTAGGACCAGGACCGCACGGCCTTGCGCCCGGTGAGGCGCTTGCTCTGCTTCGGGTTGCCCCAGGCCATCATCATCATCTCGACCGTCCAGCCCTCTTGGACTTCGCCGGCGACGATCTTGTCGCGGATGTGCTCGTCGAACTGGTAGAAGAGGTCCCAGAGGCGGCGGGGCGGCGTACCCGGCATCTCGAAGGCCTGGAGGTATTTGTCGCGCTCGTCGCGGGTCTTGAGCTTGAGGTAGGCCTTGCGCTCCGCGTCGTCCATGTAGACCTTGAGCGCGTAGTAGTGGTCGAACTCGGCGTCGTCGAGGTGCTTGACCCGCTTCTCCCAGGAGCAGGCGGACAGGGCGAACAGCAGGGGGACGGCAGCGAACCAGCGCATCGGGGGCTCCGGGAAGGGGGTCATTGGGCGGTGTCAGAGGGGCAACCGGCGGCGCGGGCGCCGGTCGCGTAGCCGTCGGCGTAACCGCTCCCCAGGCAGTCTTGGCAAGACGCGAGCCAGGCCCGCGCCGCATCGTCTGCGGCGCAGAACGCGAGCGGACGGACCCGGCCCTCGTTGACCGGTACGGGCTCCGGGGCGGGGTTGTCGTAGGGCCTGCAGGCCTCGCCGTCGGCCGCGCCGGCGGAAAACCCTTCGTTGTAGCCCGCTTCGCAGCCGGCGTCGGCCTCGCGCGTGCAGGCGCCGAGCGGGAGGCCCAGCAGCAGGATGGGCAGGCACAAGCGAGGGGTCCAGGGCGGCATGTGCGGCGTCTATCCGACCGCGTCCTCGGCCGGCAGCGCGCCGCGCACCACGCGCCGGCAGGTCTCGCGCAGCTCACGCGGGAGGAAGGGCTTGTGGATCAACGCGGCGAAGGCGCGGTCGGCCCCCGGGTCCAGTCGATGCAGGGTCCCGCTGCAGAGCACGAGCGGCGTCGGGTCGTCCCGAAGGTGGAGCGCGGTTGCGATGTCGTCGCCGGTGCCGTCGGGCATCAGGTGATCGACGAGGATGAGGTCCCAGTCGCCCTCGGCGATGCGCGTCACGCCCTCGGCGACGCCCCCCGCCTCGCCCACCGCGTAGCCATCTCGCTCCAGCACCCGCACGAGCTGGCGCCGCACGGACGGCTCGTCGTCGATCACCAGGACGCGCCGCCCGGCGCCGTTCTCGGGCTGGCCGGCGTCGTCTTCGGGGGCGGCGAGGGGGAGGAGCGCGCGCATCACGGTGCCCTCGCCCGGCGCCGTCTCGACGAGCAGCGCGCCGCGTGCGCGCACGAGGATGCCCTGCACCGCGGCGAGGCCGATGCCGTGTCCGCGGGCCTTGGTGGTGAAGAAGGGCTGGAAGATGCGCGCGAGGTCTGCCGGTGTGATGCCGCAGCCGTCGTCCTGCACGGCGATCTCGACGTATTCCCCTGGTGCGGGCGGCGGGCCGATCCGGGAGCCGGCGAGCAGCGCCGCGTCCGCGTCGACCGTGGACACCCGGACGGCGATGTGGCCCGCGTCCGGGGGGACGGCGTCGAGCGCATTGGTGAGGAGGTTCATCACCACCTGCCGGACCTGGCCCGGGTCGGCGATCACCGCGGCGCCGGCGCGCGGAGCGTCGATCTCCAAGGCCACCCCCGCGCCCTCGCAGCGGGAACGCCAGAGCCCGCAGACCTCCTGGGCGAGCGGACCGACCTCGACGCTGGCCTCGGCGAGGGCGCCGCGCCCGCTGAACGAGAGGAGCTGGCGCACCAGGGCCGCCGCCTGGCCGCTGGCCTCTCGCAGCTCTTGCACCATCTCGGTGCCGTCTTCGGAGAGCGCGGGCTCTTCGGCGAGCAGCGTGGCGTTGCTGACCATGCTCACGAGCAGGTTGTTGAAGTCGTGAGCGACCCCAGCGGCGAGGCGCCCGACCAGCTCGAGCTTCTGGGACTCCTGGAGCTGCGTGTGCAGCCGCAGACGCTCTTCTTCTTCGCGGCGGCGCCCCGTTTGGTCGATGAGCGTGACCAGCGTCGCAGGACGGCCGGCGAAGGGGATTTCGCCCACGTGGAGGTCCACGAGGTGGGCGTCGGGCCCCGCGCCCACGGCCAGCGCGAGCGGGTGGCCGGGACGCGCCGCGCCGGCCTCGGGGAGAATGGTGCTCAGCGGCTGGCCGAGCAGGGCCCCCATCGGGCGCCCGAGGACCTCCCCGGCGGTGGGGTTGGCCCAGGCGATCTGGCCGTCCACCACGGCGATGACTCCGGCGGCGACGCGCTCGGCGAGCGCTTCGAGGCCACGCGCGCTGTCTTGGACGGCGCGGGCCTGGCGGTCCACGAGGCGCTCCCACGAGAGGGCGAGGATCGCGGCGGCGAGGGTGGCGCCGGCGGCGTGGAGCACGGCCGGCGGGGGGCTGGCGTGGAGGCGGACGAGCACGCCCAGGTGAAGCAGGGCGACCAGCCCGGACACGACGGCCCCGCGGGCCCCCAGCAGGAAGCCACCGACCAACGGCAGCAGCGCCACCCAGACGGCGCCCTCGGCGGCGGGGGAGCGCAGGGAGAATGCCGCCGCCGCGAGGGTGGCGAAGGCGAGCAGCAACCCCGTGGCGAGGCGCTCGATGCCGACCCCGATGGCGATGCCCGGAACGGCGACGCAGACGAGCACGCAGACGAGCGCGAGCGCGGCCTCCTCGGCGCCGCCCTCGCCGAACAGGAGCACGGTGGCCAGCGCCGCGGGGAGCGCGAGGCCGAAGGCCGCGGCGACCAGCCGGGCGCGGGCCGGACGGCCGGGGGACGGCGGGCGCAGGCGGTCGAGGAGAGTCCACATGGGGTTCTGGACGCATGTACGGCGGACGCGCCGTCAAACGTGAGGTGGCGCGGAGGGGGATACCGTGTTTCTTGGAGAGGGGAGAGCAGTGTGCGCTTCGAACTTCGCGGACACGAGAGCGACCCCGCCGCCGCTTGGGCGCTGGTCGGGGACACGGACGAGGTCTCACGGGCCGTCGGACACCCCCGCTTTCTGATGGAGATGGTGCCGGATGACTTCGGGTTTCCCGAGGTGCGCGGCACGGTTGTCGGGCCGGGGCCGTTGAGTCACCGGTTCGTGGAGCGGGACAGCCGGTGGGTCCGCGGGCGCTGGGTCGTTCAGGATCGGCACATCGACGGCATCGGCATGTCTCGGATGCGCTACGAGGCGAGGCTGGAGCCGTCGGGTGCCGGCGTGGTGCCGTCGATCGTGTTGACGGTGGACCCGCGCTTTGCGGTCGGTGATCTGGCGGTCTGGTTGAGCGAGGCGCCGAAGATGCGGCGTTGGCAGGCGATGCTCGACGCGTTGCCGCGCCCCGGGGAGGCGGCGGCGGCGGGCGCGCGGCGGGAGCTGCCCGGGCCGGTGCGGGGCGCGTTGGCGCGCTGGGAGGCCGCCGGAGGGCCGGCTCCGGTGGTCGCGGCGGTGGAGTCGTGGATGCAGACGGCGCGGGCGGCGTCGTTGCGGGAGCTGCGGCCCTGGGGCTTCGCGCGCGCGCAACGCCTGCCCCGCGAGGGCCTGGTCGATGCGCTGCTGGGCGCCGTGGACGCCGGGGCCTTGGAGCTCTATTTTGCGGCCCGGTGCCCACGCTGTCTCGGCACCGTGGAGCAGGCCGACACCCTCTCCGACGTCGCCGACCACGCGACCTGCGGTTCGTGCCGCATCTCCTTCCGGCCCGATCTCGACGAGCACATCGAGGTCCGCTTTGCTGCGCCGGTCGGGCTGCGCCCGGCAGCGGAGGCGCGGTACTGTACGTTGTTCCCCGTGGAGCGCCCGGAGGTCCTGGCGCTGCTCACGCTGGGCCCCGGCGTCACCGAGGACATCGAGGTCGACATCCCGCCGGGCATCTGGTTCCTGGGCAGCGGCGGAGACGTCGCCGACCAAGAGCTTCTGGCCTCGGACCTCGGCGCTGCGTCGGCCGTGGAGTGGGAGGCGGGGGTGGCGGCCGCGCCGCTCGGGGTGGCGCCCGGCGTGGTGCGGCTCCGTTTGCACAACCCGGGGCCGGGGCGACAGCGGGTGCAGCTCGCCGGCCGGGTGGCGGCCGATGAGCCGCTCACGGCGGGGCACCTGGTTCTGACGCCCGGCTGGCGGCGGCGGCACGGGAGCCGCGGCCTGGCCGCCGATGTGCGCCTCGGCGTGCGGGCCGTGGCCATCCTATTCACCGACTTGACCGGCTCCGCTGCCTTGTACAGCGAGGTCGGAGACGCCGAGGCGTTCCGGCTGGTCCACGCCCACTTCCGGCTCCTCGAGTCCGCCGTCGAGGCGGCCGGGGGCGTGCGCGTGAAGTCCATCGGGGACGCCCTGATGGCGGCCTTCCCGTCGCCCCTCGCGGCCCTGCAGGCGGCGGTGGACATCCAGCGCCGCTTTGGCCCGTGGGTGCAAGGCCTGGGCATGGCGCGCCCGCCGGGGCTTCGTGTGGGCGTGCACTTCGGCCCGGCGCTCGCGGTGCACACCGACCAAGCGGGGCTCGACTACTTCGGTGGCACCGTCAATCTGGCGTCCCGTTGTGAGGGGCGCGCGCCGCGGGGCGGCATCGCCACCACCCCGTCGGTGGCCGGCGATCCGGCTTGCGCGCAGTGGCTGGCCGCGGAAGGCATCGTGGCCGAGCCCTTCGAGGCCGAGGTGAAGGGGCTGCCGGGCGTCCAGAAGTTGCTTCGGATGCAGATCTCTCGCGAAGTGTGATTGCAGGGCGGTTGCGGCGGCCACGGGCGGTGGGGGCGCCGCCGGGAGGGCGCCGGGGCCGCCGTGATAAGACGAGGATGCCCAGGAGTGTCCCATGGCGAGCGCCCTCACTTTCCCCGCCCACCGCCACCCCCCGGTGCTCGGGGATGACGGGGCGGACCCGGATCGCGGCACGGCGGCCGCCGGTGGCGGCGTCAATACACTCTCGGTGACTGCCGTCATCGCAGCCGTCGATCTCGTTGTCGTCGTCGTCG
>JBEIVK010000378.1:0-4356 GCA_040373935.1 Alphaproteobacteria bacterium | reverse complement strand
GGCCACGCCGCGACCCCCCGGAGAGACCCGGTGCCGGGCGCCGCCCGGCAGCCGCCCACCCGGACCCGCGAGACCACGGGCCCCGCCTGCCGGGCGCTACGGCGACGGGCGGGCCTCGCCGCGGGGGGCGAGGGCCGTGTCTTCGAGGCGCACGGGCTGGAACTCGCCGTCCCCCCATATCTCCAAGTAGCCCTTCCAGACGCCCTCGCAGACGCCGGCCAGCCCGCAGCGGGCGCAGGCGGACGGGTGGCCCTTGAGGTCGTTGCGCTTGCGGTCTTGCCAGGAAAACCGGGCGCGGCCCTCTGCTTCGTCGTAGTGGACGACGCTGGACTTGACGTGCTGGGACCACGAGGCCGGATCGGGCGTGCGGCCGGGCGGGACGAGGTCCCCGCCCTCGCTGCGGATGGAGCAGGCGGTGCTGAGGTCTCGGTACTCGCCCATGGTGCGGGAGAGGAGGTCGTGGTTGCGGCGCAAGGCGGCCGGCAGGACGCACATCGGGAAGCCGCCGAAGGTGAACACCTTGCGGTAGTGGGCCTCGGCGAGCGCGATGGCCTTCACGAGCTGGGGCACGACGACGGCGTAGCGGGCCGTCAAGTCGGCGTCGCCCTCCGCGTAGCCCTCCGGCCGGATGAAGTTCACGCGGAGGTCGTCCACCCCCACGACATCGTAGAAGAACCGCTGGATCTGGAGCAGGTGCGGGGCGTTCCAGCCGTTGACCACGACGTTGACGGACAGGCCATCCGGCAGGGCGCCGCCGCGGCGGTGCTCGGCGAGGAGGCGCAGCGCGGCGACCTTTTTGTCGAAGTTGCCGGGCACGCGGGTCAGCCGATCTTCGAGGGCGGCGGTGTGGCCGTGCATGGACACCGTGACCCGCGTGAGGCCCGCGCCGAGCAGGCGCTCCGTGAAGTGCGGCAGGCGGAGCTTGGTGGCGTTGGTGGCGATGGCGACGCGCGTGTAGCCGAGGGCGCGGGCGTGCGCGGTGGCCTCGACGATGTGCGGGTAGGTGGTGGGCTCGCCGCCGAGGAAGCCGACCGACCGATAGCCCTCGTCGTACCAGCGTTGCAGCTCGGCCTGCATCTGCGGCCAGGGCATGTAGCTGCGGTCTTCGGCCTTGGGCAGCCCGTCGATGCAGAAGACGCACCGGTTGTTGCACGCCTTGCCGATGTTGATCTCGACGTTCTTGCGCGGGTCTCGGTGGGCCGAGCGCGGCTGGTTGTCCGGCCGGACGGTGATCAGCGGCGGCGCAACCGAGGACATGGCGGGAGTGTAGCACCGTCCGCGCGGGCCGCCGCGGTCAGCGCAGCCAGGCCGAGAGGTCCCGCCCGAGCAGCGCCGCCGTCTCCTCGATGACGGGCCGGAAGCGCGCCACCAGCGCGGCCCGCAGCGCGGGATCCATGCGGTCCCGGCCGACGAACTGCTTGTTCCAGCGCCGCAGCCCGCGCAGCAGGAGCTGGTGCCCGGGCACCCCGCGGTCCACCCCCTCCAGCACGCGGTAGTTGGGCGGCCACGCCAAGAAGGACCGCACGCGCCGGCTGCGCGCGACGCGGTTGGCGTTGGCGGCCTGGGCGTCGGTGTCGAAGAGCTGGTCGTAGTCGGGGATGTCGCGGGGCAAGCCGAGGTGGGCGCAGACCCGGGCGAAGGCGGCCTTGGGATCCTGACGAAGCTCGTCGGAGAGCAGCACCAGCACGGCCTCGCGGCCGAATGCGTCGAAGTAGCGCTGGAGCTGCGGGGCGGTGCGCGCCATGCGGCTGTAGCGCCAGCAGTCCCGCGGCACCCGCCACGCCGGCGCCGGCCGCCGCCCGGCCGCGCGCTCGCCCTCGGCGTCCAGCGCGTCGCGAAAGTCGAGGATGTCCTCGTCGCCGCGAAACACGAAGTGCGCGTGCAGGCTGTGGAGCTGGTCCACCGGGTTGCGCAGCAGGGCGATGATGCGCGCCTCGGGGGCGAAGGCGCGCATCTCGGCGGCCGCCGTCTCGGAGAAGAGCGACCAGGTGCTCGCGTCTCCCGCGCGCAAAAACCGCTCGGCCCCGTCGTAGTAGGACAGGTAGTTGTCCAGGCTGCGCGGCGGGTCGAAGAAGCCCAGGTCCCGGCCGAAGTAGTGCAGCTCCTTTTTGGTGTGGAACACGGCGGGATGGCGGTCCAACCAGGAGAAGAGCTGCCCGGACCCGCTGCGCGGGTGGCCGACGAGGAAGAAGTTGGGGCGTCCCATCAGCGCGGGCTCCGGCGGGCAGGGTGCGCGGCCACCACGGCCTCCCAGGCCGCTCGCAAGCGCGCCGCCTGCCGCTCCGGGTCGAAGGCCGTCACCACGCGGGCGTAGCCGGCGGCGCCCATCTGCGCCGCCCGCCGCGGATCGCCCAGCAGGGCCCGCAGGTGCGCGCCGAGGGCCGCGCGGTCCCCGGGCGCGTGCAGCAGCCCCGTCTCGCCGTCCACCACGGCGTCGGGCGTGCCGTTGATGGCCGTGCTCACGACCGGCAGGCCGGCGCCCATCGCCTCCAGCACGCCCATCGGCAGCCCCTCGGCGTAGGACGGCAAACAGAAGACCGTGGCCCGGCGGTAGGCCGCGAGGCGCGCCTCGCCGCGGATCCACCCGAGGATCTCCACGGAGCCGGCGACCCCTGCGGCGCCCACGGCGCCGCGCAGGCGGTCCAGCTCGCCATCGCCGGCGACCACGAGGCGCGCCGCCGGCACCGCCGCCACCACCGCCGGCCACGCGGCCACGAGGTCGAAGATGCCCTTGCGATCGCCCACCCGGCCCATGAACAGCACCGTGGGCGGCGCCTCCGGCGGGCGGGGCCGCGGGTCGAAGCCGTCCGGTGGGCAGGGGTTGTGGAGGATCTCCGTGCGCGCGCGCCCCGCGCTGAGCGCCGCGACCTGCCGCTGCATGTCGGCCGACAGCACGAAGACCCGCGCCGCGCCGCCGAAGAGGCGCCGGCACAGCGCGGCGAGGGGCGGGCGGGCGGCGGCGGCCTCGACGAGCCCGGTGAAGTGCCCGTGCAGGCAGACGGGCAGGCCCCAGGCGTGGGCCTCGGCGGCGTAGAGCGCCTTGCGCCAGACGCTCGGGCCGTCGGCGACGTGGATGTGCACGAGGTCCGCCCCGGCGGCGAGGCGGGCCGGGAAGCGCAGCAGCCCCGCCGCCATCGAGCGGGCCTTGTGGGCGCGGCTGCCGTCGGCGGCCACCGTCGTGTGGTAGCGCAGGTCCACGCCCTGCATCGCCCGGGCCCCGAGCAGCGTGTGGACCACCGTGCCGATGCCGCCGCTCACGGGGCCGTGGATGTCGCCGCCCAGCATGAGGACACGCAGCCCGCCCCGGGGTACGGCCCGCCCATGCTCCGCTTCGAACCCCTCCGCACCCTGCGCGGCACCCTCGCCCACGCCGCCGTGGACGGCGTGCTCTGGCTGAGCCGCGGGGACCGCCTCTTCACCTCGCGGGACCTCGGCGCCACCTTGGAGCCCGCCGGCCGCGTCTGGGGCGGCCTGCGCGGGGCCCTCGCCGGCCTGCGCCCGCTCGACCGCTTCGCCCACCGGGCGCCCGATCTCGTCCTTCCCACGCCGGACGGCGGCGCCGTCGCGTTTGCGGCTCATGCGATGCTCCACCGGGCGCCCGGCGCGCCCGCGTTCCGGCCCGTGCCGGGGCCCGTCGACTTCCGGCCCATGCGCCGCGGCGCCTGCGTGTCTGCCGACGGCCGGGTGTGGGTGGGCGAGTACCGCGACAACGGCGGCGAAGTGGCCGCCCGCCCGCGGGACCCGGTGCACATCTGGGCCTGGGACGGCGCGGCCTGGGCGGTGGCCTGGCGCTTCCCGGCCGGCGCGGTGCGGCACGTGCACGCCGTCGTGCCGGACCACACCCGGCCCGGGCGCTTCTGGGTGTGCACGGGCGACGGCGACGCCGAGAGCCGCATCTGGCAGACCGACGACGCCTTCGGCACCCTCGCGCCGCGGGTGGCGGCCGGCCAGGACAGCCGCGCCTGCGACCTGCTGCCCGGCCCGGACGGCCTCACCTGGGGCGTGGACAGCCCGCTGCGGCCCTCGGCCATCGTCGCCGAGGGGCCGCCCGGCGCGCCGCCCCGCCGCCTCGCCGAGACCCCGGGCCCGGTGTACTTCGCCGCCGAGAACGACGCCGGCCACCGCATCTTTTCGACCAGCGTCGAGCGCGGGCCCAGCGTGCGCGCCTGGCGCGTGGGCGTGTGGGCGGCGGCGCCCGGCGGGCGATGGGCCCGCGTGCTGGCCCGCACGGCCGACCCGCTGCCCCAAGTCTCGCTCGCGCACCTGCCCACCGGCCGCCTTCCCGGCGACAGCCTCGTCGTCTCGTGGCGCGCCACGCTGCGCGCCGAGGGCGCCACCGTGATCGGCCGGCTGCGC
>JBEIVK010000572.1:0-3098 GCA_040373935.1 Alphaproteobacteria bacterium | reverse complement strand
GGCGACACCGGCGGCGGCGGCGACTCCGGCGGCGGCGACTCCGGCGGCGCCGGCTGGCGCTGCCCGGCCGGCACCGCCCTCGTCCCGGCCGCCACGCCCTACTGCGCGTTCCACTACGAGGCCTCGCGCACCCCCGAAGGCCCCGCCTCCCAGGCAGGCGTCGCGCCGTGGGTGGGCATCACCTTCCTCGATGCCCGCGCGGCCTGCGCCGGCTGGTCCCCCGTGGCGGAGGACGGGCGGGCCTTCGGTCCGGCGCACCTCATCACCCGAGACGAGTGGCTGGACGCCGGGGACGGCGTGCCCGGCCCGGGCGGCCCGCCCTATCCCTGGGGCACCGAGGTCGCGGGCGACCGCTGCTGGCTCCCCGACGAAAACGGCAACCACCGCGTGGCCGACACCCAGCTCACCGGCAGCGCCCCCGACTGCGTCAGCGCCTTCGGCGTGTACGACCAGCTCGGCAACGCCTGGGAGTGGGTGGATCCGCAGCTCAACGCAGACCCGGACGCCTGGTCCGCCGCCGCCGCCGCCGTCGCCCCCACCAGCAGCTGGTCGGTCGACGACGCCGGCCGCATCCGGTGGTCGGGCCCCACGCCCACGCTCGCCTATGCGGGCGTGGTGCTCCACGGGCTCCGCGTCACCCCGGACACCGACGGCGTGCTGCTGGTCGACGCCGATGGCCGCTGGTCCGGCGCCCTCCCCTACAGCGAGGGCTTCCTCCAGATCGTCGACAACGACGGCGCGCCGCTGCCTGCCCGCTACCTGCCCGTGATGCTCGTCGCGCGCAGCGACACGGTCCACGAGGTGCACTTCGCCGCCGCCCGTGCCACCGAGCCGTTCACCGCCAAGGTCGGCGGCGCGTGGTACGCCGGCTCGGCCCGCACCTCGCTGACCGAGGTCACCCACGAGCATCCGGCCGGCTTCAACGGCACCATCGGCTTTCGCTGCGCTGTCGCAGCCCTCCCCGAATGAGCCCGCCGGCCGCCGCCGCCCCGCGGCCCTGGGGCCCGGGCGCCTGGGCCGGGGCCGCCGCCGCCGGCACCGTCGCCCTGCTCGGCTTGGACCTCCTCTTCCTCGGCGTGCTCGCCCGCCCCTTCTACGACGCCGCCCTGGGCCCGCTGCGCGCCCCCGCCGTCCGCTGGGACGCCGCACTGCTGTTCTACGCCTTGTACCTGGGCTTCGTCCTTGCCGCCGCCGCCCGGCCCGCCGCCCGCACCCGCGAGGCGGCCGCCCGGGGCGCCGCGCTCGGCCTGCTCGCCTACGGCACCTACGAGCTCACCAACCTCGCCGTGCTCGCCGGCTGGCCCGCCCGCCTCGTTCCCGTGGACATCGCGTGGGGCGTGGTGCTCACGGCCGCGGTCTCCGCCGCCGCCCACGCCGCCGGCGTGGCGCTCAGCCCAGCCCCACCGCCCACGCCCCCAGCAACAACGTCAAGCCCGTGATGGGCACGCCCACGCGGGCGTGCGTGGCCGCGCCGATGCGCACGCCCTGTCGCGCCGCCGCCTCCACCGCGAGGATGTTCGCCAGCGAGCTCAAAATCAGCAGGTTGCCCGCGAAGGTGCTCGACACGATGAGCACCGTGCCCGCCTCCGCCCCGCGGGCGAAGGGCAGCAGCAGCATCACGGCCGGCACGTTGGACACCAGGTTGCCCAGCGCCGCCGTCAGCCCGTAGAGCACGGCCGGCGCCCCCGGGTCCAGCCCCGCCGCCGACACCCACGCCGACACCGCCGCCGCGGCGCCCGCCGACACGATGGCATGCTGCACGACGAACAGCCCCATCACCAGGACGAGGAACCGGAAGTCCACGCCATCGATGACCTTCTGCGCCGGGGCCCGCCGCCCCAGCAAGGCCGCCGCCGCGCCCAGCAAGGCCACCGCCCCCCGCGGGGCGATGTCGGTCAGGAAGCCCAGCAGCACGAGTCCCAGCAGCACGAGCCCGCGCGCCGCTTCGCCGCGGTCCCAGGCCACCGCCGCCGGCGCCGCCGGCCCGCGCCCGCCGCGCAACGCCCCCCGGTGCACCCAGCCGATGACCGCCCACACCACCGCGAGGCCCACGACGGCCGGCAGCAGCGCGACCCGAAGGTGGGCCGCGAACCCCAAGCCCAGCACCTCACCCACCAGCATGTTCTGCGGGTTGCCGACGAGCGTGGCGACCGACCCCACGTTCGACGCGGCCGCGAGGCCCAGGACCTGCGGCGTCGGGTCCAGCCCCCGCGCCCGGCAGCCCGCCACCAAGGCCGGGACCAACGCCAGCACCACCACGTCGTTCGTCAGCAAGGCCGAGAGCGCGCCGGCGCACACCACCACACCCCCCAGCAGGCCCAGCGGCCCCACCGGCGCAGCGGCGAGGCGCGCCGCCAGGACGTCCATCCAGCCGCTGATCTGAAGGAGCGACGACAGCACCATCAGGCCAAACAGCAGGGCCACCGTGCCGACGTCGATGGCCGCCCAAGCGGCCTCCAAGGGGACGGCCCCGACGCCCACCAGCACCGCCGCCCCCACGAGCACGACCCCCGCGCGGTCCAAGCGCAGCCCCGGCAGGCCGCCCAGCGCAAGCCCGACCGCCACCAGCACCGCGACGATGGCCACCACGAGGTCCACGCAGGCCGCCTCCCCAAGCGGGGGGCCTCCCTATCGCCGCCCCCGCACCACGTCGCCCGGCGACCCGCCGCCGCGCCCGGTGAAAGATCCCGCGCACCGCGCCGTTGCAGAGGTGTCCGTGCTACCGTTTGCAAGGAGTGCCCGTGTCCGACGCTGCGCCACCGTGGCTCCCCCGCCTCGCCGCCCAGCTCGCCCTCGCGGGCGGGGTCGCGCTCAGCGTGGGCTATCTCCTCCAGTCCCGCGACGACGCGCAGGACGCCCGCCTCGACTCCATCCTCTCCGAGATCGACCTCCTCCGCCACGAGCGGGACCGCCTCGCCGCCCTCAACGACGCCCTGCTCGACGAAGCCCACGCGGCCGACCGCGAGGCCGAGCTCGCCCGCTGGCAGCTCCGCTACGCCGAAGAGCGCCTCCGCCGCGCCGAGGCCGAGGCTGAGGCCGCCGCCAACCCCGCGCGCGCCCCTGCCCCTGCTCACCCTGGCCGCGCCCGGGTGGTTGCG
>JBEIVK010000016.1:0-17064 GCA_040373935.1 Alphaproteobacteria bacterium | reverse complement strand
GCCGGTGGAGGCGGCGGCGCGGGTGCTCCGTGGCCTTTGCGGGCTTGCCGGGCGGATGACCGGCGTGCCGCCCAGGCCCACCCCGAAGGCCTCAGACGACGCCGCCCCCGAGCGCGCAGCGAACGCCCGCCGCGATGGAGAGCAGCACGCCGCCGATGATGGCCGCGAGGTAGACGCCGAGATTCCGGGTCTGCTGTGACTCCGGGTCTTTGTCGGTGATCATCCCGGCGACGCCCACCAGCACCGGGACGGCGCAGAACGGAACGACGACCCAGTTGAGCCAGCCGACGCAGGGAAACAGGCCTGCGACGAAACCGAGCGACGCGATGGCGAGCGTGACGAGGGCGGCGGTCTTCATGGAGATTTCCAGCGGCCCGTCAAGAGCCAGATGGGAGAGAGGGAGAACGCGACAAATACCGGAAAGCAGACCACGACGAGGGGATTTTGGTCAAGCGCGACAGACCATTCTCCCTCGATGGCCCACGCGAATGCCCGCGAAAGGCCACACAGCGCACACCCCGGGCAGGTGCGCGGCGTGACGCCCAGCGCCTGAAGGTGCGCACCGGCGCCGATGGCGGCGGGGCCAAACCAGGCGGCGGCGCCCAAGCAGGCGGCCGCGATCGGGCTGAGGGCGACGCCCAGCCAGCCGATCACACGTTCGGCTTCGCGCAGCGTGGAGGCCACCGTCACCTCATTCGACGCAGGATGGGCCCGGCCCCGCCGTCGTGGACTCCGGCGCGCGGTCGTGGTGGGCGTCGTAGAAGCGGCGCAGCGCGTCTTCGTCGACGCAGCCGAGCTCGAGCACCTCGCCCCAGGCCACGGCCACGAAGGGCGCTGCCATGGGAGCGGCGGCCGGGGTGGACAGCGCGAAGGGCCCGAGCTGGGGGACCAGGGCCGCAATCGCGGCTTCCTCTGCCGGGCAGCCGTCGGGGCAGTCGGAGAGGATCACCACCCCGCCGTGCTCCAGCGTGTGCAGCCAGCGCTCGGTCGGCAGCGGCGTGGCCGAGGGGCCGAAGTCGGTCCAGCATGGGTGATGGGGCCCGGACGACGGCGGATAGCGAGGGTAGTCCACGGCTTCCGCCGTGTGCGGGCTCTCGCGCAGGGGCTCGGTCCGGCGCACGCAGGCCCCGTCACAGGCCGCGCAGGACTCCACGACCGTGGGACCGGCCGCCGCGGTGTCCCCGCCTTTGTCGCCGCAGCCGGCCAGCGCCCCCGCGACGGCGAGCCCGGCGCCCCGGGCCCACCCGCGCGGGCGGGCATCAGCGCACGACGAAGTTGACCAGCTTGCCCGGAACATGGACCTCCTTCACGACCTCTTTGCCTTCGAGGAAGCGCGCCACCGACGGGACCTCCCGCGCCGCAGCGAGCACGGTGTCTGCGCTGGCCCCGCGCGGGACGTCGACGGTCCCCCGTAGCTTGCCGAGCACCTGGATCGCGATGGTGACGGTGTCCTCCACCAGCGCGGCCGGATCCCAGGCCGGCCAGCGCGCGTCCACGATGGTGTGGGTGTGCCCGAAGCGCCGCCACAGCTCCTCGGCCAAGTGCGGCGCCCACGGAGACAGCGCGACCACGAAGTGCGCGGCGGTCGTGGCGTCTGGGGTTTGGCCCTTGCAGGTGTTGACGAGCTCCATCATCTTGGAGATCGGCGTGTTGAGCCGCAGCGCCTCGATGCCCTCGGTGGCCTCTTTGAGGGCCACGTGCAGCGCGCGGGTGACCTCTGGACGGGCCGGACCGAAGGGGCGGGTCTCCCCGGTGTCTTCGTCCACGAAGAGGCGCCACACCCGCGACAAGAAGCGGTATACGCCCTCGCAGCCGCTGGTCTGCCAGGGCTTGACCGCCTCCAGCGGCCCCATGAACATTTCGTAGATGCGCAGGGTGTCGGCGCCGTATTCGGCCACGATGTCCAGCGGATCCACCGAGTTGTTGAGGGACTTGCCCATCTTGCCCAGCCGCTGCTCCACGGCCGTGTCGGTGCCCCTGACGTACCAGTCCGTTTCGACGGACTCCTGGGACCACGCCGAGACCATGCGAACCGGGCGGTCTGCGCGGCGCTCCACGGTGTCCGGGTGGTGGTATTTGCCGCCCGACTCCCGGTAGGCCCAGGCGAGGATCATCCCCTGGTTGAAGAGCTTCTGGAAGGGCTCCTTGGTGTGCACGAGCCCACAGTCGTAGAGCACCGTGTGCCAGAACCGGGCGTACAGCAGGTGCAGCACCGCGTGCTCGACGCCGCCGACGTACAAGTCCACCGGGCCCCAGTACCGCTCCTTGGCGGGATCGAAGGGCATCTCGGTGTTGTGGGGATCCATGTAGCGCAGGTAGTACCAGCACGAGCCCGCCCACTGGGGCATCGTGTTCGTTTCGCGAAGGGCCGGTCGCCCGGCGTGGGTGGTGTGCAGAAAGTCGGCCGCCCGGGCGAGCGGGGGCTGGCCGTCCTCGGTGGGGCGGTACTCGTCCACGAAGGGAAGGGAGATCGGCAGATCGGAGAGGTCCACCGGGTGAACCCCGCCGTCGTCCGTGTGGACGATGGGGAAGGGCTCTCCCCAGTAGCGCTGCCGGCTGAAGAGCCAGTCACGGAGCTTGGTTTGGACGCGCCGGGTGCCGCTTCCGGCGGCCTCCAGGGCGGCCGTGACCCGGCGCTTCACCTCCGGGGTGGCGAGGCCATCGTAGGGCCCGGAAGCCACCGCCGGGCCATCCCCCGTCCAGGCCTCCGCCTGCACATCGAAGCCGGCCGGCGGCTGCACCACGGCGCGGATCGGCAGCCCAAACTTGAGGGCGAAGGCGTGATCCCGCGTGTCGTGGGCCGGCACCGCCATGATGGCGCCGGTGCCGTAGCCCATGAGCACGTAGTCGGCGACCCACACGGGCACCCGCTCGCCGTTGACCGGGTTGATGGCGTAGCTGCCGGTGAAGACGCCCGTCTTGTCCTTCTCGGCGCCGACCTGGCGGTCCAAGTCGGAGCGGTTGCGGGCCGCCTGGACGTAGGCCTCCACGGCCTCCGCCTGACCCGGCGCGGTGCAGCGCGCGACCAACGGGTGCTCGGGCGCCAGCACGCAGTAGGTGACGCCGTAGAGCGTGTCGGGCCGGGTGGTGAAGACGGTGAAGGCCTCCCCGCCGTCCGCCAACGCAAAGCGCACCTCCGCGCCCTCGCTCCGGCCGATCCACTGCCGCTGCATCTCCAGCACGCCCTCCGGCCAGTCGAGGCCCTCGAGGTCAGCCTCCAGGCGATCTGCGTAGGCGGTGATGCGCAGCATCCACTGCTTCATCATCCGGCGCTCGACCGGATCCCCCGTCTCGACGTAGCGGCCGTCCACCACCTCTTCGTTGGCGAGCACCGTGCCCTGTGCCGGGCACCAGTTGACGGGCACCTCCGCGAGGTAGGCGAGGCCCCGCTCGTGCAGCTTGAGGAAGATCCACTGCGTCCAGCGGTAGTAGTCGGGCTCGCAGGTGACGACCTCGCGCGACCAGTCGTAGCTGAAGCCGAGGCGCTTGAGCTGGCGGCGGAAGTTTTCGATCCAGACCTGGGTGATCTCGCCCGGGTGACGGCCCTCGCGCATCGCCGCCCGTTCGGCCGGAAGCCCGAAGGCGTCGAACCCGATCGGGTTGAGCACCGAGAAGCCGTTCATGCGCTTGTACCGCGCGACGATGTCGACGGCGGTGTAGCTCTCCGGGTGGCCCACGTGCAGCCCGCTTCCCGACGGGTACGGGAACATGCAGAGCGTGTAGTACTTGGGCCGGGAGGTGTCCTCCTGGGCGCGGTAGATGTCGTGCTCGTCCCACCAGGATTGCCAGCGCGGCTCGATCTCGGCGGGGTTGTAGCGGCTCATCACGGACCTCCGGGGCGGCCGGCCTAACCGCCTGCACCCGCGTTTGCTTGTGCCACCGGGATCAGGCGCGGGCGCGCGACCACCGCGCTGGGGCGCCCGGCGCGGCGGCCGACCAGCCTCCGTGCGCGCGGGCCCGGGACCACAGGCGCTCCGGCAGGCGGAGCAAGAAGAGCCCGCCGCGCAGCGTGGCGGCCTGGCTGTGCGCGGACCAGGGCAGCACCGCGAGACCGAACAGGCCCCACAGCAGGATGACCGCCTCGCGCAGCCCGAAGGAGGCGACCGGCACGAAGGCATCGACGGCGGGTGCGAGATCGGTGGGGGAGGGCATCGGATCACTCCTGAACGGATGCACAGATGATACTGAACTGGTGGACAGGGGTCAAGGGTTGGAGGTGACGTTTTTTGGGGGCATTGGAGACAGCCCACGGCGCTGACGCCGCACGGCTGCTGAACATTCAATCGGGGACGCGATCTCCCGCGAGCCGCCGCCCGGCGGGGGCGGCGCACGGTCGCGCCTTACGGAGAGGTTCGTATCGGCGCGCCGCGCTGGGGCGTCTCGGAGATCGGATCGCGGGGCACAGCCGTGCCGCGTGCCGCGGGGCCCCACCGCGACAGCGCGGTCGCACGTGGACGGCTCCCACCCGCGGCGCGCGGGGCCGGACCTCGGGCGAAAGCGTGTTCTGACGCATGGCACGCGCCTTGCTAAGCATGACGTCACCCTGGAGGTCCCATGCGTGTTTCCCTCGCCCCGCTCTGCGCTGTCTTCCTGCTCGCCTGCCCGCCTGCCGACGACGGTCAGATCGCCTGCACCACGGAGGCCCGCGCCTCGGTGCAGCTCACCGTGCGGGACGAAGCGGGCGGGACGCCCAGCGGGGCCGTCGCCCTCTACGACGCCGGCGACGGACTCGTTCCGTGCGAAGATCTCGGCAGCGGCAGCTTTGTCTGCGGGTGGGAGGTCGACGGGCCGATCGGCATCACCGTTGAGGCGCCGGGCCACGAGCCGGCGGACCTGGAGGTCGACGTCGGCCGGACCTCCGATGGCTGTCACGTTGAGACGGTCCAACAGGACGTCGTCCTCGTCGCGTCCGCCACGGCGGACTGAACGGGTCGCCGCCGCGGTGGCGCGCTGTCGGTCGCTTTCTGTCCCCGGTGGGGTGCGCGTGGAGGCGCTCGGGGATAGGGCGCGGCCGGGAGACGGGATGCCCTCACGCACGACGGACGAGCGCGCGCTCAACAAATCGCAGAAGCTCATCCGGCTGCTGGAGGCCTTGCAGGAGCCCGGCGGCGCCACCGCCGAAGAGCTGATGGCCCGCTTCGACTTGGACGACCGCACCTTGCGCCGCTACTTCGCGGACATCAAGGAGCTGGGCCTTCCCGTGCGCGCGGCCGGCCGCGGCTTGGAGCGGCGCTTGTGGATGGACGCCAGCTACCGCCGGCGGGGCGTCCAGATCACGCTGCTCGAACTGGTCTCGCTGCGCTTCGGGCGCACGCTCTTCAACTTCCTGCAAGGCACCGGCTTCGCCGAGGACTTGGATCAAACCCTGGATCGGCTGTCCACGCTGTTGGTCGACGGGGCGGACCGCGTGCGGCACCTGGACCGCAAGTTCCTCGCGGTCCCCGAGCACCACAAGGATCACAGTCAGGACGCCGAGCTGCTCGAAGACGTCCTGACGGCCATCCTCTACCAGAACCCCGCCACGGCCCACTACGCGCGGGTCGGTGGGCCGATGCGTCGCTATCGGTTGCATCCCTACACGCTGGCGACGTATCGCCAGGGGCTGTACCTCATCGCCCGAGATCTCGACGACGAGCGGGTCAAGACCTACGCGATCGACCGTTTCCGTCACTTTGGCCGCATGCGGCAGGAGCACTTCGAGTACCCCGCCGACTACGAGCCCGCCGAGCTGTTCCGCGACAGCTTCGGCATGACGGCCACCGCTGACCCGCAGACGGTCGTCTTGCGCTTCCACCGCCGTGCGTCGCTCTACGTCCGCGAGCGCACCTGGCACCACAGCCAGCAGGTCGATGGTCTGGAAGAGGGCGCCGTCCGCCTCACGCTCCGCGTGGGGTTGAGCCCGGAGCTGGTCTCGTGGGTCCTGGGCTTCGGGCCCGATGTGCGGGTCGAGTCCCCGCCCGAGCTGGTCGAGCGCATCCGGCGCTTGCACCGCGAGGCGGCCGAAGAGGCATGAGGCGTCTGGTCGGCACCCGCGGCGCCGATTGGCCGATGGACACCGCGCTGCCCGTCCTCCGCCATCCGCGCGATCCCTACGCCGGGGACGAGCGGCTGCCCGTGCCGGCCTCCGCCGCCGTGCTGCGCCAGTGCTACGATGGGGAGGCCACGGACGCCCAGTTGGAGGCATGGGACGCCGCGTTTGAGGCGGGGTTCGCTCGGTGGCTCGATGGGTCGGAGCCGGGGCCTGCGTTCCGCGAGGCGATCACGGGGCTGGGCATTGGCGGGCCGGTCCGGCACGACCGCCGGCCCCCGCGCGCAGCGCCGGTCCCGCTGGCCGACGCCGCGCTGTCCGATGTCGCCGAGGATTGGCTGCCCGACGTGGGCTTGTTTGGCCCGGAGCGCGTGCTGGGCCCGTGGGCCGGGCTGGCCCTCGCCCCGCGGGTGCGGGTCGCGGTGGGGGCCGTGCTCGCCTTCTCGCCGCTGGTCCCCCCGTCCTTGCGCCCCATCGGCCGGCTCATCAAGAACGAGCCGCGGCCATCGGTGGACGTGCGCGGCGCGCTGGTGGCCATTCACCTCGCCCCGCCCATGCTGTGGGAGACGCGCCCCGACGGGCGGCTCCTGCCCCTGCTGCCTCTCGCGCGGCGTTTTCGTCCTGCCGATGGCCCGGTCGCGCGGGTGCCAGACGCCCCCGCTGTGCTCGGCCGCGCGGTGCCGGGGCCGGACGGCTGGTTTCTGGCCGCGGCCCTCCCGTTGCCCGCGGTGCCCGACCCCGCGCCGGTCGCCCGTCGCCTGCGTGGCGAGCTTCTCCGCCTGCGCCGTCACGACCGCCGGATCACCTGGGAGGACCTTCTCCGCGATCGCGGGGAGCTGCTCTACCGCAGCGCGTGCGAGGCCGTGGGGCCCGCAGCGGAGGCGGCGGTGGCAGCCCTCTTTGCGCGCTGGTCCTGGGCCGAGGCGGGCGGCGCAGGATAGCCCCTCGGCATGCGCACTTCTCTGTTCGTCTCGGTCTGGTGGGCCGCCGCTTGCGGTGGCGAGCCTGTGGTCAACTTCTCGCCGGCCCGGCTCGACTTCGGGACGGTGGACTTCGCAGAGGAGGTCCCCGAGGGCGGCTTTGCTCCCATCGCGCTCACCGTTCGCAACGACGGGGAGCGCGATCTCCCGTGGTCCCTCACCACGCTCGACGGCGAGCGGCTCTGCATCCCGGGCATCGGCGAGGCCCCGGTGGAGCTGCCCGATCTCGCGGCCGATGCCTCCCAGACCTACACCGTCGGCGTCTGCGGGTACGTCGCCGAGGCGGGGGACCGCGACACCCTCGTGACCGGAAGCCTGCGCTTCGACATCGATGGCGCGTCCTTCTCGGTGCCCTGGGGCTTTACGCCTGTGTTGGGCTTGGGCGACCCGGGCGACACCGCCGACTGACGCGGCCGGGGAGGCGGGCCCCGGGGCGCGCCGGTCTCGGTCGGGGGCGCCGCGGGCGCGCATCGGTGTGGCGCCTCCCCGCGGGCGGGCGCCAGGCGACCGGATCAGTGCGCGAGGACGCGGATGCGGGGCCCCAGGGGCCCGGCGGGCTCGATGGCGCCGACCACCGCGGCGTCCGCGTGGCCCTCGCCCTGAAAGACCCCCAGGACGGCGTCCACGGCCTCCGGCGCGCAGGCGACCAGCAGCCCGCCGGAGGTCTGCGGGTCCGTCAACAGGGCGCGCAGCGATGGCGACGCGGCCTCCGGCCAGTCCACCGCCGGCCCGCAGGCCGCCGCGTTGCGCGCGCTCGCCCCGGTCACGAAGCCCGCGTCGAGCAGCGCGCCGACATGGGGCAGCACCGGAACCGCCGCGGCGTCCACCGTGGCGCTCACCCCGCTCCCGCGGACGATCTCGTGCAGGTGCCCGAGCAGCCCGAAGCCGGTCACGTCGGTCATCGCGTGTACGCCCGGCAGCCCGGCGAGCGCCATCCCCGGGGTGTTCAGGCGCGTCGTGCTCTCCACCATCGCCGCGTAGGCCGCCGGGGGCAGCGCGCCTTTCTTGAGCGCGGCGCTGTACACGCCGATGCCGAGGCCTTTTCCGAGCACGAGCACATCGCCGGGCCGCGCGCCCGTGTTGCGCATGAGGCGGGCCGGGTCCACCACGCCGACCACCGCGAGCCCGTAGAGGGGCTCGGCGCTGTCGATGGTGTGACCGCCCGCGAGCGCCACGCCGGCCTGCGTGCAGACCTCCTGGCCGCCCGCCAGCACGGCGCGGATGACCTCGGGCGGGAGAACGTTCACGGGCATGCCGACGAGCGCGAGCGCGAGGATGGGCCGGCCCCCCATCGCGTACACGTCGGAGATGGCGTTGGTGGCGGCGATGCGGCCGAAGTCCCGCGGGTCGTCCACCACCGGCAGGAAAAAGTCGGTGGTGGCGACGACCGCGAGGCCCGGCGCCACGGTGTAGACCGCCGCGTCGTCGCTCGTCTCGGCGCCGACCAACAGCTCCGGCGGCCGAAAAGCCTCGGGGAGGCCGGCGAGCAGCGAGGAGAGCACGCCGGGAGCGACCTTGCAGCCGCAGCCGCCGCCGTGCGCGAGAGAGGTGAGGCGAGGCGCGTCGGGGAGGGTCATGCGTGCGCTCCGCGCGCACTGTATCCGCGGACGCGACGGGCGGCTCAGCGGGCGGCGTCGTCCGGGCAGTAGGCGCTCACCTGGATGAGCCGCCCGGGGGCGACCACCACATCCTCGGGCACGTCGCAGTCAGCGCCGCCGGGGGAGGTGACGCGCAGCGCGACCGGGCCGGGCGCGACGCCAAGAAACAGAAGGTCGGCCCGGTCTTCGGTGGTGAGCGGCTCTTGCTCCCACTCCCCCGGCGCGACCTCCCGGTACACCCCCTCGTAGGGCGCGTCCAGCGCCACGGTGGCGCCGCCGATGTCGTGGCCGGCGGGGGAGATGGCGTCGACGAAGATCAGCCCCGAGACGGTCAGATCGGCCGAGGAGCCCACCTGCGCGGCGAGCTGGCCGAGCTGAGCGGCGGACCCCAGCGCGTAGGCGTAGGGTGCGCCCGAAGTCGGGGCCTCGGCCGTGGAGATCCACGCGTCGAACGGGAGCATCCCGGGGGCTGCGGACGCGAGGCGGAAGCGCCCGGCGGACGCCACGGGCAGGGCCCACCGGCCGTCGGGCCCGGTGGTGACGATGTCGCCGGGCGCCCGGGCGTCCCAGGCCTGCACGCCGGGCAGCGGTGCGCGCGAGAAGGCGTCCACCACCGCGCCGTACACCCAGGCGCCGGGGGCAGCCCCGTCTCCCGTGTCTCCCGACGGGCCGCTGTCCCCGCGAGACGCGGTGTCTCCGGGCGGGCCCTTCGACCGCCCGACCGGCGCCGGCCCCGCACATCCCGCCGCCCAAAGCAGCAGCAGCCCGGTGGAAACCGCGCCGGCGGGGCCGAGGCTCACGAGCCCCCGCCGCCGCTGCTGCCGCCGCTGCTGCCGCCCGAGCCGTCGGTGCCTTCGGGCACGCAGTAGGCCGAAACGCGGGTGATCTCGCCGGTCGCCACCGTGAAGCCGATCGGCAGGGCGCAGCCCAGGCCTTCGGGCGTGGTGACCGTGAGGGTGACGGGCCCGGGCTGGACGCCGAGGAGGAAGAGGTCCCGCCCGTCGGCGGGGGTCTCGGCCACGTCGTCGAAGTTGCCGCCCGCGACCGGCCGCCGGATCGCCTCGACGGGCACATCCACCGAAACGGTGGCGCCTTCGATGTTCTGGTAGTTTTCATCCACCGCGTTGAGGGCGACGAAGCCCTCCACGGCGAGGTCGATGTCGAGGCCGAGGCGGCTCGTGAGGTTGTCGAGGTCGGACGCGGAGGCCATCCCGAAGCGGTACGGCGTGTCCGGGTTGGCGCCGTGCTGCGGATTGAGCCACATCGAGATGGGCAGCAGGCCGGATTTTTCGCCGCGCAGCGTCATCGTCGGCTGGGGCGTGACCGTGAGGGTGAAGGAGCCGTCGGCCGCCGTGGTGGCGGATTCTGTCGGATCGGCAGTGTTGCTGACCGTTACGCCTTCGATGGGAGCGCCCGGCCCGGCGGTGACCGCGATGCCGTAGACCACCAGGTCGGTGTCGGCGTCGGCGTCGGCGTCGGTGTCGGCGTCGGTATCGGCGTCGGTGTCGGCGTCGGTGTCGGCGTCGGTGTCACTGTCCGTGTCGGCGTCGGTGTCGGCATCCGCTTCGGTGTCGGTGCCCGGGCCGGACGTGTCGTCCTTGGACCCACCGTTGCACGCGGTCAGGAAAATGCCCAGCAGGATCGCAGCACGCATCTCGTTGTCTCCCTGTGCGGGCCTTAGCGTACCACGCTGGCAGACGCGCGCCCGGGCCCCGCGGCGTCTCCCGGCAGGGCGACCGGGCCCGTGCGCCAGCGGCGGGCGAGCGCTCCAAGGCGGTGGTAGAACGGCGTTTTGCTGCGGTCGGACTTTGGCTCGTAGGGGCCCGTCTGGTACGGCACGTACATGCTGCGCCGCAGCGAGGCCCAACCCGACCGCGGGCTTTGGGCGACCCGGTGCCACAACCGGCCGTCGTGCACCGTGAGGTCCCCCGGCTCTGTCTCCACCGCGACCTCCGCTGGGTCCGCCCCGTGGCTGATGAAGTAGGGCTTCCGAAAGCACATGTCCCAGAAGCCCTGCCGGTGGCTGCCGGGGATCAGCCGCAGCCCCCCGTCGGCCGCGGTGATGCGGTCGAAGTGGAGCCCGACATTGAACATCGGCTGGGGCATGCGGAGGTAGAAGAGGTCCCGCAGGCCATCGGTGTGCCAGCCGAGGCGCGGGTACGCGCTGCCGGGCACGTTGAGGTAGCGGTTGACGACGACGCCGTCTTTCTCATCATGGCCGACCCGTGCGTCCGCGCCGACCATCCGGCGGATGGGCTCGAAGCGGGGGTCCAACACGAAGGACCGCACCACATCCGAGAACATCGACGTGAACGTAAATCGGCTGATGAAGGGCTTTCCCTCCGGGTCTTTGCCGATGAACACCGGGATGCCGTGCACCGCCCGGCGGCCCTCGGCCACCCAACGTGCCTGCACGGCGTCGACGGCGGCGGTGAGCGCCTCCACCTCGGCCGGGCGCGCCACCCCTGCGAACACGAGGAAGCCGTGCTCATCAAAGAAGGCGCGTTGCTCCGCGGTGATTTCGGAGCCGAGCACGAAGCGTGTGGACAACGGCAGCGGCGACACCCCGGCCTCCCTCGGGCTCAGCCCTTGATGCGGTACCCGCCCAGCTCGTTGTTGAAGATCCAGGCGACCACCTCGCCGATCTCAAAGGTGTCGGCGCTGTACGTGTGGATGCTCGCGGCCGCCGAGCCGGCGTCCCGCAGCACGGCGCGGGCGGCGAGCATCTTGCGGAAGCGCGCCTGCCAACAAGCGATATTGGAGGGGCGAAGGTCAATCCAGCCCTTCGATGCCCAGGCGTCCACCGTGGCCGGACCCGCGACGGGGACGCGGGTGCCGTGCCCGAGCACCTCGGGGACGTTGATGCGCGGCCCGCGCAGGACGCGCTGCCCGTCGGCCAGCAGAACGGGGATCCCGATGGACGGCGCCGTGCGTGCGACACCGGAGGTCCCCAAGGCGGCCTCCAGGCGGGCGGCCACGGCGTCTGCGCCCTCCCCGGGCGCGGCGGCGGCCTCCAGGGTGCCGAAGACGGCCTTGAAGAGCTGAGCTTCGAACAGCAGCTTGGAGAGCTCCGGCGGGCCCAGGCGGCCCAGCGCCACGCTCGGGATGCCGCTGTCGCGCTCCGCGCGGTCCAGGTCCGACAAGGCGGCGCCGCGCAGGAGACCGGCCTTGTAGGAAGGGTCAAGCACGGCGCCGTCGAGCGCGGAGATGACGTCCTGGCCGGTGTTGGCGCCGCGGATCTCGTGCACGACGACCCGGGCGATCTCTTCGGGCGTGATGTACTCCATCTGCCCGAAGGCGGTGATGGCCGCGAACTCGCCGCGGGTGAACACGCCGTTTTCGCCGGTGTCCACCAGGGGGACCGTGAGCGTTCCGACCTTCTGGTAGGCGCCAGCGTCCTCTCGCAGCTCCAGGCTTGGCTCGTCCAGGCGGACCTCGCGCGGGGCGAAGAGGTCGCTGTTGTCGTGCTTGTCGGTGGCCGTGCGCAGCGCGACGGCGCGGTAGCCGATCATCGCCGCCGGCTTGACCTCCTTGACGATGGGCGCGTCGGGCGTGCGCGCCAGCAAGAACAGAAGCCCCGTGTGGCCGAAGGCGGCCTCGGTCTTGGCGAGGAGCTTGTGCGAAGGCTTGTCTTCGCTGTGTGTGTAGGGGATGTTCAGGCCCATCCCGCCCGTGCCGGTGGTGCCCACCTTCACGACCACCCGCGTCTGGTATTCGGTGGTGGCGCGGTGGACGAAGCGGACGTGGCGAATGAGCTGCGGCACCGACTGGGACAGCAAGAACAGCTCGACGTCGAGCGCGCCCTTCGGGTCGATCCCGCCGTCCTTGCCCAGCCAGGACCGAACCTTGGCCGCGCCGTCGAAGACGTCCTGGTACGAGAAGCCGGTGGCGGTGTTGACGCAGTCCACCACGACCTCCGGCCGGTGCTGCCGGATCAGGGAGACGAGGTGGTTGTCCCGGTAGGACGACTCGAAGTCGTCGTAGAGCGCGCCCATCAGGCGAGCCCGCGCCGCCGGGTCTTGCAGGAGAGAGGACCGCGAGCGCTCCGCGAGGTCGGCCGGGACGAAGAGGTTGCCCCAGGCCGGCACGAAGGCCACCCGCTCCCCAAACTCCGTCTGCAAGCGCAAGCAGGCCTCCTCGGCCTCGCGCCGCAGCAGCGACGCGACGACGATGCGCCGGGGGTCCAGTTGGTGGACGATGTGCCGACAGACCTGGAGACCCACCAAGCCCGCGCCGCCGAGAATCAGAAAGTCGTGGTACAAAGGCTACTCCGAAGGACGTCGGCTACCATTCGGCGAGGAAGGCGTCGACCTCCTCGCGCTCCATCAAGCCGAGCGAGAGCTGGACGCAGTGGTTGCAGACGTTCACCGCCTGGAAGCGGTAGAGCCCGGCGGTCTCGAAGGGGCTCCGGCCGCAGAGGTCGCAGGTCGCGTCGTCCGGGGCGGAGAGCGTCGCGCGGTTCTGGACGATGCGCTGCACGCAGTGATCGCAGATGACCGCGTTGCCGCCGGCGATCATGTGGGTGGCTTCGTGGGTGCGGCGCCCGCAGGTGCTGCACTGCAGGGGCTCGGCCTCGCCGACGCGGCGGGCCTCCCGTGGCGCCGCCGGCGGCGTGATCTCGGCGAGCAGCTCTTCGGCCACAGGGAGCTGGCCCTTCTCGGCCGCCCGCTCCAGCAGCCGGCGGGAGCCGTCCGGGTCCCCGTAGAGGGCGAGGCCCGTCCACGCCGCGACGGCCAGCTCCGGGTCTGCTGACTCGGCCCAGGCGCGCAACAGCTGCTTGCCGGCCGCGCTCCGCCGGGTGGCGATGGCGAGCAGGAGCAGACCTTGGTGCGCCCGCGCCCGCGCGCGCTCCTTTTCGAGGTTGCCGCGGTAGGCCGCGACGTCGTGGGCGGGGCCGTGACGGTCGATGGTGGCCTTCTTGAGCGCGGCTTCGTCGAGGCCGAGCCCCGCCGTCAGGCGGTTCTCGGGGAGCGCCTCCGCGGCGGCCAAGGCCATGCCGCCGAGCCCCGGCCCGTACCACCGGCCCGGATCTGCCAGGCGGGTGGAGGCTTCGTCGGCCACCGCCGCCTGCGCGAGACCGCAGGCCGCCTCCCACAAGGCGAAGCGCAAGGCCTCGTCCTGCGTGCGGTGGATGGCGCCGAGGATCTCGGGCACCGTGGACGGCCCGACGAGGCGCAGCTCGGCGAGCAGGGCGTCGACCCGCGCGCGCGCGATGGCGCGGCCCTCCGCCATCGTGGCGGGGGAGAGGCGGTCGTAGCCGTCCACCTCGGCGTGGAGCGCTTGCGCGAGCCAGCGCACGTCCCCGCCGAGGCGGCGCGTGCGGGCGAGCTCCAGGAACGTGGGCATGTGGTCCGGGCGGTCGCGCAGGGCGTCGCGGAACACGCGCAGCGCTTCGTTCGGCTCGCCCTCTTCGAGGAGGGTGCAGCCGAGGGCGTGGCGGGCCTCCACGTTGTCGGGGTCCACCAACAGGGCTTGGTGACAGGCCTCGCGCGCGCGCGGGTACTCGCCCAACAGGAACCAGGCCATCGCCATCTTCGCGAGCACGCGCGGGTCGTCTGGGCGCTCCCGCAGGTAGCGACGGAAGTGCTGGATGGCGTTGTTGTACTTGCCCAGCTCCATCGCCACGAGGCCGAGGTGCTGCCAGGCCGCGGCGGCGTGCCAGCGGTGCTCCTTGAGGCGCAGGAAGAACTTCTCGGCCTCGCGGGCCCGCCCGGTGAGGAGACAGGACTGCCCCAGATCCTTGAGGAGCGTCGCGGACTCTTCGGTGGTGGGCTCCCGCTTGAGCGCCTGCACGAGGTGGTACTGCGCCCGCTCGACGAGGCGGCGGGCGTAGCCCTGGCGCCGCGCGAGGTCCATCAAGGTGCGGCCCAGCTCGAGGTGGGGCTCCCAGGCGTCGGGTGCGACCCGGCAGGCGGCTTCGAGCTGGCGCACGGCGGTCCCCGCGTCTCCCTGCCCCTTGGCCTGCATGCCGAGGGCGAGGCGGAGGTCTGCGCGCTCGGCGTCGATTTGCAGCGCCTGGTCGAAGTAGCGCTGGGCGGCCTGGCCGCGGTCCATGCCGATGAGGGACAGC
This sequence comes from Alphaproteobacteria bacterium, assembly GCA_040373935.1. GTDB lineage: Bacteria > Myxococcota_A > UBA796 > UBA796 > UBA2385 > JBEIVK01. The sequence goes on along the minus strand of JBEIVK010000016.1, from coordinate 2,388 downwards.
CCGGCGAGGACGAGCGCCTCGGCGTTCTGCGGGTCGTCAGACAAGGCCTTGCGGGCTTGCATCAGGGCCTTGTTGCACTCGGCCTCGCCGCCCCCGTGGTAGTGCCCGCGCGAGAACAGCGCGCGCGCAAGCTCGACCCGGGGCGCCGGGTCTTCCGGGCGGGCCGTGGCGTCCTCTTCCAGCCGGGCGATGAGCCAGTCGAGCTTCTGGTGCGGGAAAAGCGGCTGGTTGTGCGCGCGGGCGGTCATCGGAGCCCCTCGGAACCGCCGCATATCCCGTGGGGATCGCCCCGTCCGCTGGCCGGGCCTGCGGACGGTGCCCCATTCAATGGGGGCGCCGATCGGCCGACAACCCGTGCGACGCCCGTCGGTGCGTCCGCGCTTGTCCCTCGCAGCCCGGTTCCCCGCCCAGACCTCCCTCACGCACGCACTCGCCCGCAATGGGCGCGGGGTGTCGCGTGCGCTTGGGCGCGTGGCGAGCGGGCATCGGGTCGAGCGGGCGGCCGACGACGCGGCGGGGCTGGGCGTCGCAACCAATCTCCGCACGGCGGCGCGGTCGGCGCGGATGGCCGCCCGCAACATGGGCGACGCGCTGGCGGCCGGAGCGGTGGCGGACGGCGGGCTTCGCGAGATGACGGACCTGCTCCAGCGCATGCGGGAGCTCGCCATCGCCTCGGCGTCGGAGACCTTGGACGACGATGAGCGGGCCTACCTCGCCGAGGAGTTCACCCAACTCAAGCAGCAGCTCGGCATCGGGGCCGCTGGGGTCACGTTCAACGGCCAGCGCCTGCTCGCCCCCCGCTCGGCAGACATCGCCGTGATGATCGACTCCTCCAACAGCATGAACCTCGAGCTCCCGCAGATCCGCACCCACCTCTCCGCGCTGCGCACGCAGCTTCGAGACGCCGGCTTCGACGTCAGCCTCTCGCTGGTCGAGGTGTCGACGACGGCCGACAGCGGCGACGGCTCGCGGGTCTTGGTGCCGATGGGCCTGGGCGATGACGCCTTCGACGCGGCGCTCGCCGGGTTCACCGCCTCCGGCGTCGGCTTGATGGACCCGTACACCGTGATGCTGGACGTCTCGGGCGTCGCGCCGCGCGCGGGCAGCTCCACCCCGGAGGACGTCATCTTCCGCCGCAGCGCCGCCGAGCACATTCTGCTCTACGTGTCGGACGCCCCGCGGGAGACGGCGATCACGCCCGTCACCGAGACGGAGACGGCGGCCCTGCTCGCGGCGGCGGGCTTCACGGTCTACACCCTCAACACGACCACTTGGAATGGCGTGTACGACGAGATCGTGACGGCCACCGGCGGGGCGAGCCTGCCCATGGCCCCCTTCGGCAGCGATGTCCTCGCCAGCCTCACCACGATGGCCAACCAGGTCATCGCGGCGGCCAGCGGCACCACCGGGATGCGCGTGCAGGCCGGCATCGGGTCGGACGCGTCCAGCGGCATCGAGCTGCAGTTCCCCGTGGACCTGAGCGTCGCGTCCCTCGGCCTCAACGACGTGAGCGTGGACAGCGCGACGGACGCGCTGGATGCGCTCAACGCGCTGGACGACGCCCTCGACACCGTCTCGGCGGCGGCGGCCGGCATCGGCGCCTCCATGAACCGCGTCGAGAGCGCGCTGCGGGCCAACGAAGACCACACGCTCGCCCTGTCTGCCGCCGAGAGCACCATCCGCGACGCCGACTTCGCCGAAGAGACGGCCGCCCTCACGGCGGCCCGCTTGCGTGCGGACGCCGCGACGGCCGCCTTGTCCCAGGCCCGCGGGCTCCATCGCGACACCATCGCGGCCCTGCTCGCGTGAGGCTGCCCGCCGAATGGGCGGCCGCCCGGGCCCTGGCCGGCCCGCAGGCCCTCGCCCGGGCCGTGCTGGACCACCTCGCCCCCGATGCCCCACGCCCGGCGCCGCTGCCCGCCGCGGCTCCCCTGGACCCAGCGCCGCTGCTCGCCGCCCTGCCGGGGGAGCCGCTCGACGCCTTCGCCGCCCTCTGGCCCGCGCTCCTCGACGACGCGGCCGGGGCGCCCGGCGGCGCGCGCCGCCGGGCCGGCGCCTACTACACGCCCGACGCCCTCGCCCTCGCCCTCCTGCGCGCCTCCGTAGACGGGGTGCCGGTCCCCGCGGACGCGCCGCCGATCTCGGTGTGGGACCCGGCCTGCGGCAGCGGCGCCTTTCTCTGCGCTGCGGCAGAGGCCGCGCGCGCGGGCGCGCTCCCTCCCATCGGCCAGCTCGTCGGGCACGACCCGGACCCGGTCGCGCTCGCGCTGGCCGCGGCGCGGCTGCTCCGTCGGGGGTTCGGCGGCGCGCGCCTCGTGTGCGCGGACGCCCTGGGCCCGTCGGCCGCGTCGCCTGCCCCGGGCACGGTCGGGCTCGTCGTCGGAAATC
>JBEIVK010000413.1:0-4089 GCA_040373935.1 Alphaproteobacteria bacterium | reverse complement strand
CGGCCTCCGGGCGCACCGCGTACCCGGCGAGCAGCAGCTCCCACGCGGGCTCGACGGCGGCCGGCGCCCGGCACGCGCCATCTGTACCGCGCAGCCCGGCGAGGGACGGGCGCACCGTCTCGGCGAAGAAGGCCTGCTCTCGCGCGAAGGCCGCCGCCGCGGCGCTGGCGGCCGCCGCCTCGCGGGCCGCCGCGTCGACCGCCCCGAAGGTCCAGCGCAAGCGGAGATCGCCCGGGTCGGGGTGCGGGCCGGCGGGCAGCACGGCCTCGCCCGTGGCGACGTTCAGTCGCACCAAGCCCTCTTCGCCGCTCAGCGCGGGCTCGACCGGGAACGCGAGCAACAAGTCGCCGTCTTCGTCCGCCCGACTGGCGGCGACCAGGCCCACGGTGCGCGCGGCCGGGTGCTCGAGCCAGAGCGCGGCCGGCGCCTCGGGCCCGCGCAGCGTGACGCCGCCCACCAGCGCGTCCCCGCTGTACAGGAGGAGATCTCCAGCGGACCAGCCCGCCGCGTCCGCGTCGATGCGCGCCGCCGCCGCCGCCGCCGCCCCGCCGAGCGCCGCGTCGTCGGGCACGACCTCGGTGAGGCGCGCGGCGAGATCGTGCTCCCCGGCGCGCCCCCCGAGCGGCACGCGGAGCGCCTGGCCTTGCATCCGCAGCACGGCCTCGCCCTCGCCGGGCCCGACGCGCAACGGGACGGCGAGGAACAGGGTCCCGTCGGCGCCCGACTCGACCTGGGCGGGCACCTCGCCAGGGGTGGCCCACCGCGGGCCGACCAACCACACCCGCGGCCCGTCCGGCCCGGGACGCACGCGCCCCACCACCCCGGGCGCCTCCACCCCCCGGGCGGCGGCAAGCGGCGCGGCGCCGTCTCCACCGGCGCAGGCGATGCTTCCGCAGAACCACAACCCGCGCGCGCCCACCATCGTCCACCGCCCCCGCCGAGGCACGATACCATCGCGGGGTGCGACCCCTGAACGACCGCTACACCATCGGCACCTGCATCGGGCGGGGCGGCGTCGGCGAGGTGTACGAGGGGCGGCAGGTGGCGCTGGACCGCCCGGTCGCCATCAAGGTGCTGCGGGATGCGCTCACGCAGAACGCGGCGGCGACGGCGCGCTTCGAGCGCGAGGCGCGCACGGCGGGCCTGCTCAACCACCCGAACATCGTCACCGTCTACGACGTCGACCGCAGCGCCGATGGCGCCCGCTTCGTCGTGATGGAGCGGCTGCACGGCCGCACGCTGGCAGACCGCCTGGAGGGTGGGGCGCTGCCCGTGGCGGAGGCGCTGGACATCGGCTGGCAGATCGTGCGCGGCATGGGCGCCGGGCAGGGCGTGGGGCTCGTCCACCGCGATCTCAAACCTGAAAACGTCTTTCTCACCGAATCCGGGCACGTGAAGGTGCTGGACTTCGGGCTGGCGACGCTGCTGGAGCGCCCGGAGGAGGCGGCCGATCCGCCCCCCGCGCCGGACGAGGCGGCCCAGGCCTTGCAGATGTCGCCGCGCATCACGCGGCCCGGCGCGCTGCTTGGCACCCCCCGCTACATGGCCCCCGAGCAGGTGCTCGGCTGGGGCGTCGACCACCGGACGGACCTCTACGCCTTCGGCGTCATCCTGTACGAGATGTTGGCCGGGCAGACGCCCTTTACCGGGCCGCAGGCGCGGGACTTCATGCGCCAGCACCTGCACCAGCCGCCGCGCCCGCTGGCGGAGGCCGCCCCCACGGTGCCGCCCGGCCTCTGCGCGGTCGTGGAGCGCCTCCTCGAGAAATCCCCTTCCGACCGATTTGCCGACTGGGCAGATCTCGCGGAGGCCCTGCGCCGCGTCGAGCCCGTGGCCTCGGTGACCGCCGCGCCCGCGGCGGCGCCGTCCGCCGCGCCGCCCAGCCCCACGCCGCCGGTCGAGCTCGAGTCGCTCCCCGCCGAGCCCTACCGCTTCTTGCACCCCTTCACGGCGGCGACGAGCAGCATCTTTTTCGGGCGGGACCGAGACGCCGCCCGCTTCCGCGCGCTGTGGGAGGAGCCCGACGCCGCGCCGCTGCTGGTGCTCACCGGTGCGTCCGGGGTCGGAAAGACGAGCTTCCTCGCGGCGCGGGTCCTGCCCGGCCTGGAAGACACGGGCCACCGCGTGCTCCGGGTCCGCGGCGGCGCCCACCCGCTCGACGCCCTCGCGCAGCAGGCGGCCCGCCTGCTCCGCCACGCAGAGGGCGCCAGCCTCACCGTGCTCTGCGACGCGCTGCACGCCGCGGAGGGGCGTCCCGTGGCCCTCGTGGTGGACCAGGCGGAGGAGGTCCTGACCGCCGGCACACCCGGCGATGTCCGGGCCTTCCAGGCGGGGCTCGCCGCCCTCCTCGGCGCGGGCCGCCAGCGGGTGCGCGTGCTGCTGAGCCTGCGCGAGGACTTCCTGGGCCCTCTCCTTCGCGCGCTGGACCCGCTTCCCGTCGACGGCATCGCACGCACCCTGCCCCTGCGCCCCCTCGATGGCGCGGACATCGCCGAGGCCCTCGCGGGCCCGGGCCGCGCAGGCCTGCCCGTCCGCTACCGCCCGTTCACCTTTGAGCGGGGCCTGCTGGACGAAATCGTGAATGACCTGCTCGCGGACGGCTCCGGAGAGGTCGCCCCGCGGGCGCAAGCCGTCGGCGCCCGCCTGTGGGAGATGGTCGCGCGCGACGCAGACCCGCTCGTCATCCGCCGCGAGCACTACCGGGACCGCCTGGGCGGGGCCCGCGGCATCCTCGCGCGCATCCTCGACGAGGCGGTGTCGGGGTTCAATCCGGCAGATCAAGGCGTGGCCAAGGAGCTGCTGCGCGCCCTCACCCACCTGCCAGGGTCGCCCACCAGCCGCCCCGCGCCGGAGCATGAGCTGGTGGGCCTCGCCGTCGACGCAGACCGCCGCCGCGCCATCCTGCGGCGGCTGGAAGACCGCTGGCGCGTCATTCAGGGCTTCGCAGACCCGCGCTGGCCCGGCGAGCGCGGGTACCGCATCGCCCACGAGGCGCTCATCGGCCGCATCCAGGAGTACGGCGAAGAAGGCAGCGAGCGAAACCGCGCCCGTCAGGTGCTCTTTCAGGGGCTGGGCCTGTGGCTCCAGGGCGGCCGCCGCGACGAAGACCTCCTCTCCGAGCCGCACGTCGAGCTGGTCCAGCGCCACCTCAACGAGCTGGTGCTGCGCGGTCAAGAGGCCCGGACCTTCTTCGAGCGCAGTCTGCAACGCCACAACGACGGCTGGATGCGGCGCCTCCAGGAGCAGCGCCGGGCCGAGCTCCGCCGCGGCGTCCAGCTCACGCTGCTGCCCGCCAGCCTGATGCTGGCCGGCTTCCTCGTCGGCCAGGCGCTCGCCGGCTTCGTCAGCCTGCGGGTCGCCGGGGTTCATCTCCTCTCCACGCTCTCGGTGCCCCGCGCCAACCTCGTGGGCTCCCGCCTCCGCGAGGCAGACCTGCGCGGGGTGCGCCTGCGCGGCGCCCGCCTCGACGGCAGCGACCTCCGCGACACGCGCTTCGAGGGCGCCAACCTCGAACAGGCGAGCCTGCTGGACGTGCAGCTCGCCGGCGCGCGCTTCGACGGCGCGGACCTCCGCGGCGCCATCGTCCGCGCCTCCCGCGCCGTGGATGCCAGCTTCCGCGACGCCGATCTCCGGCAGTCTCGCCTCACCGGAGACTTCGACGGCGCACGCTTCGACGGCGCGCTCTTCGACGCCACCACCGAGATCGCGAGCGGCATCCAGCTGGTCGGCGCGCTCGGCCCCGACGGGACCGCGCCCGGCCTCGTCGCCGCCGGGCTGGACCGCGGCCCCCTCGACCTGAGCCGCCTCAGCGCCCCGGGGGCCGACTTCTCCGGCGCCAACCTGGACGACAGCAGCCTCATCGAGGCAGATCTCGCGGGCGCGCGGCTCGACGGCGCACAACTCGCCCGCTGCCGCCTCGGCGGCGCCCGCCTGCCCCGCGCCCGCCTGCGCGGCGCGACGCTCACCGCCGGCTCCGCGCGCGGGGCAGACTTCCGCGAGGCAGACCTCCGAGACGCCCGCCTCAGCGGCACGGACTTCACCGGCGCGCGGTTCGACGGCGCCGAGCTCTGTGGCGCGCAGCTCGACGGG
>JBEIVK010000121.1:0-8972 GCA_040373935.1 Alphaproteobacteria bacterium | reverse complement strand
GGCGGTTCAGCAGGAGGCGGTTCAGCAGGAGGTGCGTCGAGCGTGGACGGCGACGCGCCGGCGGGCGGCAGATCCGCGACCGGCGACGCCGCAGGGCCGGGGCCAACCCGCGAAAACAACAAGGCGCCCGCGAGGGCCGCGAGGGCCAGGGCGGCGAAGCCTCCACCCAGGAGCGTGCGCCGACGGCGCTCGGCCTCGGCGCTGGCGACGCGGGCCCGGAGGTCCGGCGGAGCGCCGGCGCGCGCGCGGAGATCGGGCATGGTCGCCGGGCGGGCGCGGAGGTCTGGGCCGCCGCGCGGGGGAGGCGGGGCCTCGGGCTCGTCCTCTGCCGGGCGAGTGGAGGGCCCGCCGTTGAGCATCTCCAGGGCGCGCCGCGCGGATGGGCCGACGGTTTCGCGGGCTGCGCGGAGCTGCTCGACGCTCGGGGCGATGAAGGCGATGGCGTCCACGGCGTCCGGCAGCTCGGCGCTGAGGATGACCGCGCGGGCGTCGAGGTCTGTGAGGGTGCGCGGCGCACGGGGGACCGGCCCCTCGGCGGGCGCGGCGGCGGCCGCGAAGACAGGAGCGGAGACCGGCGCAACCACGGGCGCCGACGCGGGGACCGGGGCCGCCGCTCCGACAGCCGACCCGGGCGGGGACGCCTCCGCGATGCGCAGGCCCTGGGGACGCGCGGGGGCGACGGGGGGAAGCGCTGCGGACCCGCCCGCCTCTGCGGCCGCGCGGAGACCGTCCGTGGCGTCGGCGTCGGGCGCAACCCCCTGCGCCACGGGCCCGCCGAGCGACGCGACGAGGGCGGCGGCCCGGCCGGGCAGGAGAGCGTCTCCCCAATCGGCGAGTCGCGGGCCGTCGACGGCGCCGCGCAGGTCGTCGAGCCAGCCCTCCATCTCGGCCGCGGTGGGGCGGGCCTCCGGATCGAAGCTCATGGCCCAGGCGACGAGCTCGGCGAGGCGCGGGCCGCCCGGCAGCTCGCGAAGCTCCTCGGCGAGCCCCGCCACGGCGGCCTGGTGCCAATCGAGCCGCGTCTCGGCGGAGGGGGGCGGCCGGCCGGTGAGCAGAAACGCGAGAATCGCCGCGGCCGCGTAGACGTCCGTCCCGTGGACGATGCGCCCGGAGTGGGCCTCGGGGGCGGCGAACGGCGTGGGCGAGGGCAGAGATGCGCGCACCGGGTCCGCGCCGCGGGAGGGTGCGTCCGGATCTGCACCCAAGCCGAGCAGCTTCACCTGCCCGCCCGGCGCGAGGAAGACAAAAGACGGCGCAAGATCCCCGTGCAGCACGCGCGGGGGCTCGCCGCCGCCGCTCGGCGTGCGGTCCCAGGCGGCATGCAGCGCGCGGGCAAGCTTGCGGGTGAGGTCGATCGCGCAGGCCTGCGGGATCGGGCCATCGGCGATCGCATCGAGGGGCACACCGCCGATGACATCCCAGAGCACGGCGGGCACGCCATTCACGTGGCCGATGCCATGGACGCCGGCGATGGCCGGATGGCTCAGGCCAGCGGTGCGCGCGGCGCGGGCCATCCACGCATCGGCGAGGCGCGCGGCTCGGGGCTCATCGTCGGCGGGCAGGAGCAAAGCCAGCCAGCACGGGCGCGAGCGGCCCACCGGCGCGACCCGCCACCAAATCGCACCGGGCCCCGGAGCGACCGGCTCGATGCGGCGGAGGTCCTGAAGGGAGACGGACACGCGGGGTACCCTGGGAGCGATGGTTCGAGTATCCCACGGGGCGCCCGCTGTCGGGAGGGGGCCCGCGCGACGGAGCGCCCGGGCCGGGGCGCCGCCGTGTCAGCGGAGGTCGGCCCGGAGGAAGACCGCGGCAGTGCCAAGCGCGACCGCGGCCCCGCCCAGACCGGTCGCGGCCCAGGCAGCAGAGTTGGCGCGGGCACGCATGGCCTCGGCGGCCCCCGGCGACAGGGACGGGTCCCAGTACGCCCGCTCGGCCTGCTCGCCCCGCCAGCCGACCGCTCCCGCAGCCGCGCCGAGCGCGAGGGCGCCAGCGCCGAGGCCCAGGCGAAGGGCCTGCCGCGACGAGGCGGGGCTGCGCCGGCCGGACGCCGTGGCGTAGTCCGGCGTGGGACTGCCTGGCTGGACGCGCGCGGTGAGGACCGCGCGACCGTGGGGGTCGAGGTGTTGGAGGACGTAGGGGCGGTCCACCGGCGCGGCGCGCCCGGCGGCTCCGTCGACCTGGAGCCAGCCGAAGGCCGGCGTCGGCAGGGGGGCGCTGGGGGCGTCCGGCAGGCCGGCGGCGACCTGAAAGAGCAGGCCCAACGGATGCCCCGGCGGAGCGAGGGTCGGATCCAGCCGGGCGTCGGGGGTGGCGGCCTGCACCGCGCGAAACGCGGTGACGGCGGCCGCGGGCTCGCGGGCGAGGAAGGCCGCGAGCGCCTCCTGCCGGTGCACCGCGGCGGCGAGCCCCGGAGGCAAGGCCTCGCCGACGCAGGGCAGCAACGCGGCCGTCTCGGCGCGGGCCGTCGCGAACGCCACGTCGTCGAGGGCGGCGAACGCGATGTCGCCGCGAATGAGCGCGCCGGTCAAGTCGCGGGCCGGAACCGGTGAGGGGCAGCCCCGCGGCGCCGCGCCGGCCGCGGCGACGCCGAAAATCAGCGCAAAGCCGATGGAGATCACATCCCACCCCCGTCCAACCACCACACGGCGCCGGCGCCGCCGGCCTCTCCCGCGGCCCAGAGACCCCCGACGGGCGGGGCACCGCCGGCGAGGGCACCGGCGAAGCCCGAGCCAGAGCCCTCCCAGACCAAGTCGGACGCGGCGACCCCAGCGCGCCACGGGCCATAGCGAAGGTGCGCCGCGCCTCCGGCCGGCCCCGCTGCGCCCGGCCCCCCGCCCGCGACGTCGACGAAGCCGTCACCGTCGACATCTCCCGGACACCCGAGCGCCGGCAGCCCGCCCCCGAGGACCCAACGTCCGTCCAGGGCGCCGAGGTCCGCCTCGGCCCCGGACCACCGGACAAGGGCGCCGTCCGCGGCAACCGCGACCAGGACATCCTCGGCGCCGTCGCCGTCGAGGTCCCCGCAGACCGCCATCGCAGACCCGAGCGCCGCGCCGTCCTCGCCGCGCAGCTGCCCGTCCGCGTCGACCGCATCCCGCGGCGCGCCGGCCGGGCCCGCAAACCAGAACACAGCGCCGGCGCCGCCGGCGCGCCCCGGCGCGCCCACGACCAGGTCGAGGATGCCGTCGCCGTCGAGGTCCGCCGCCGAAAGGGCGGAGCCGAAGCCGCCTCCCCCCTCGACGTCCGACAGATAGTCCTCCGCGCGCGCCTCAGGCACCAGCGGCCCCAACACCAGCCGCACCCGGTCCACCCCCGGCTGCCCCACCGCCCAATCCGGCAGCGGCCCCGCGTCCAGCGCGCCCAGCAGCACCGCAGCGCCGGCCGCAGCGCCATCTGCACCAGAGACCACCAGCACGGGCTCCGCGCGCCCGTCTTCTTCCAGGAGCAGCGCGAGGCCACCGCTCCCCGCGCCGGGCGCGCCGACCGCAAGCTCGAGGAGCCCATCGCCATCGACATCGACGGCTCCAGACAGCGCATGAACGGGGAGGCCCGCCGCGCCGCTCACGGCGCCAACGGCGCCGCCCGCGTCCACCCGCCACACACCCGGGCTCTCCGAGCCGCCGCCGACCCAAACCACCTCCGGGCCGGCCGCCGCGAGGGCCACTGCCCGACCGGAAAACACCGCGACGGGGGGACCAGCGCCGCGCACCCCAGCGTCTCGGCAAGCGCCCGGCTCCCCGTCACAGTCGTTGTCAACGCCGTCGCCACAGACCTCCGGGATGCCCGGGCGTCGCTCCGGAGCGTCGTCCGCGCAGTCGCCCGCACGCGGCACGGACCCAGCCGGCCCGACACACGCCACCCCGACGAGGGCGCCGCCGTAGCCGTCGCCATCTGCGTCGTCGTACCACGCCCGGGTCGAGGCCGAAGAGAGCGACGGGTCGGCGTCATCCGCGCGGCCGTCGCAGTCGTCATCGCCCGCCCCGCAACGTTCCAGGGCAGCCGGGCTGCGGCCAGGGTCCCCATCGTCGCAGTCACCCGCCACTGCGACAGACCCGGCGGGCGCCGAACAGGCGCGGGTGGAGCGGTCAGCCCCGAAGCCGTCCCCGTCTGCGTCCCGATACCAACGCCCGGCGGCGCCCACGGCCGCGTCCGAATCCAGGCAATCGTCGGGGTTTGCGGACCAGTCGGTCCCCGGCGACGTGCACGCCTGCCGCGCCAACGCGCGCCCGTCCCCCAGCGCGTCCCCGTCCAAGTCCGGCCACCAGGCACGCGCCGTACAGTCCGCCGCCGCGACCCGCTCCGCGCGCCACCGCCGTTGCTCATCCCCGAGGAGAGAGCAGCCGGCCAAACCGCAGGACAGCACCACAGACCGCATGCTCCCCGGTATCCCGAAACGGCAAGGGCCGGCCGCCCCCGCAGGACCCGCGTCAGCCGCCCGGGGCGACCACAGGCCCGGCCCGCGAGCCGTCCGGCCCGAACTCCCCCTCCGGATCCCCCAGAATCGCCGCCAGCGTGAGCAACAGGCGCGACGCCATCACCCCGTCCAACACCCGATGGTCGAAGACCAGCAGCACCGGCAACACAGGCCGGACCTCGGCGCGCCCGTCTACCGGGACGACCTCCTGCTGCACCACGGACACACCCCAGAGGGTCGTGATGTGGACGAGGCGCTGGGGAATCTGCACGCTCGCCCCGCGGAACCAAGCCCCCTCGACCGCCCCGAAGCTCGCGCCGGGGTTCGTGACCGCGGTGGTGATGGGAGCCGCCCGAAACGCAGCTCGGGCGCCCCAGTGCGTCCCAAGGAGCACGTCGGCGACGCCCAAGGCCTGCGGAACCGCCCAAGCGGGAACCCCATCCGAAGCGCCCAACAAAGCGCGAATCAGGCCGTTCTCCGTGCGGCCCACCCGCTCAGACGCCACCCGGCCGCGGGTCCGCTCCGCGACCTCCAGCAAGGAGGCGGTCCCCGCGCCCTCCACGACCACCAGGCCGAGCTCGCGGCGAGCGCCCTCCGCGTGGCCGAGCAGGTTGACCGGCATTGCGATCCCCACGTCGGGGACGCGCTCCAACCGGCCACCAAAGAACCGGGCGTTGGCAGCCGGGTGCCGGAGGAGAACCCGGCCGATGGCCGCCGCCACGAGGTGGTGGAGGCTCACCTCCCGCCCCAACCCCCGGAGCCGCTCCAGGTAGGCAAGCGCGGGGGTCGCATCGAACACCGCGTTGGCGTTGACCGACGGAGACGCCGGCCACCCGAACCACCAGCCCAACACCCGGCGCACGACGGAAGGCGCCGACGCCCCCGCGCTCATACCGAGGATGCAGGCTTCCGCCGCCCGCGAGAGCCGGCCACCGCCCCCGGGGCGCCATCATACTGCCGGGTGAGCAGATGACCCTCGATCTGCGCGACGGTATCCAAGGACACACCCACGCAGATGAGAAGCGAGGTGCCGCCGAAGTAGAAGGGCAGCCCGTAGCTGGTCATCAGGATGGTCGGCAGCAGCGACAGCACCGCGAGGTACAGAGACCCACCGGCGGTGAGACGGCTGAGGATACGGTCCAGGTACTCCGCCGTGTTCTTGCCAGGGCGAACACCCGGGATGTACCCGCTGTGCTTCCGCAGATTGTCCGCCACATCCACCGGGTTGAAGGTCACCGCCGTGTAGAAGTAGGCGAAGAACACAATCAACACGATGAACGTGATGTTGTACAGCCACGTCCCCGGGATGAAGGCCGAGGACACCCGCTCGAGAAGAGGGTGCGGGTACACGCTGCCGATGGTCGCCGGAAACATCATCACGGAGGACGCGAAGATGGGCGGAATCACGCCAGCGACGTTGACCTTCAGCGGGAGATGACTCGACTGCTCGCCTTGGACGCGACGGCCGATGACCCGCTTGGTGTACTGGATGGGGATGCGCCGCTGCCCGCGCTCGACAAAGACGATCGCCATCACGACGAACAACATGAAGGCGCCGAGCAACGAAACCTCGAGGAGGTTCACGTCGCCCAGCTCCATCTTCTCCATCATCTGGGCACCGGCCTGCGGCAGGCCGGACACAATGCCAGATGCGATGATCAAGGACGCGCCGTTGCCAATGCCGCGGTCCGTGATCTGCTCGCCCAACCACATCACGAAACACGAGCCGGCGGTCATGGTGATCATGGTCATGGCGCGGAAGCCCATGCCCGGATCAATGACCACGTCCGCACCGCTCGCGGTGCGCGCCTGTTCGAGGCCGACCGCGATGATGAAGGACTGAACCAGCGCGATGACGATGGTCAGGTAGCGGGTGTACTGGTTCAGCTTCTTGCGGCCCGCCTGCCCCTCGGAGCGCAGACGCTCGACCTGCGGCAAAACCACCTGCCCCAGCTGGACGATGATGCTGGCGCTGATGTAGGGCATGATGCCAAGGACAAAAACGCTGAACTGCCCGAGCGCACCCCCACTGAAGAGGTTGTACAGCCCGAGCAGCCCCTCGGCCCCAGCAAAGACCTCACCCAGCGCCATGCGGTCCACGCCAGGCGCCGGAATGAAGATGCCGAGCCGAAATACAGCGAGCATCGCCAGCGTGAAGAGAATGCGCCCCCGCAGCTCGGGGACACGCAAAATGCTGGCGATGGCTTCAATCACTCGACCTGCCCCTCGACGGTGCCCCCGGCGGCCTTGACCTTCTCGGCGGCGGACGCGGTAACCTTGTCCACGCGAACCGTGATGGCAATGGAGATCTCGCCGTTGCCGAGGAGCTTCACGCCGTTCTTGCCAACCCGGCTGAGGAGCCCCCGGCCGACGAGCGCCTCGACGTCCACAACATCACCCGCAGCGAAGGCAGCCGCGACGCGGTCAAGACGAACCAACGCGTAGTCCTTCTTGAAGATGTTGATGAAGCCGCGCTTGGGGAGACGACGGTGGAGCGGCATCTGGCCGCCCTCGAACCCACGCCGCACGCTGCCGCGGGCGCCCTGGCCCTTGGTGCCACGGCCAGCCGTCTTCACGAGGCCCGACCCGTGACCGCGGCCGATGCGGGTCCGCGGACGCTGGGAGCCCGGCGCCGGGCTCAGATTGCTCAGTTCGTCAGCCATGAGATTCTCCTGAGAGGGAACGGCTCAGCCGTCCACTTCCGCAACGTCGAGCAGATGGATGACCTGCTTGACCATCCCGCGAACCGCGGGGGTGTTTTCAAGGATGGAGGAGTGCCCGATGCGGCGGAGACCAAGCCCACGAACGGTGGCGCGGTGGGCCTGGGGCGTGCCGATGACGCTCTTTTTCAGGGTGACCTTCAGCTTAGCCATCTCAAACCTCAGTGGGCCGCGTTGGACGACCAAACGTGGGCGCCGACGTTGTAGTCACCCATGAGGTCCTCGACGCGCCGACCCAGGCGCGCCGCGTACTGCTCAGGGGACTCGAGCTGCGCGAAGGCGTCCATGACGGCCTTCACCACGTTGTGGGGGTTGTTGCTGCCGATCACCTTGGACAGCACATTGTGGAAGCCGGCCGCGTCCAGCATGGAGCGGACGGTCGTCCCCGCGATGACGCCCGTCCCCGGGCTGGCCGGGCGGAGCATCACGGTGGCCGAACCGAACCGGCCATGAACGATGTGCGGCACCGTGCCGTCCAGCAGGGGAACGGGGACCATGTTCCGCCGGGCGCGCTCAGTCGCCTTGCGGATGGCCTCCGGGACCTCGTTGGCCTTGCCCGTCCCGAACCCGAGACGACCCGCGCCATCGCCCACGCAGACCAGAGCGGAGAAGTTGAAGCGCTTGCCGCCCTTCACCACCTTGGCCACGCGGTTGACCGCGATCGTCTTCTCGATCAGAGAGGACTCTTCTTCACGACGATCCGTGCGCCGGACCCGATTCATCTTGCTCACAGAAACCTCCAAGGCCCACAGCCCGGGCGATCAGAACTGCAGCCCAGCCTCGCGCGCACCGTCGGCAAGAGCCTTGACGCGCCCGTGGTACAGAAAGCCATTGCGGTCGAAAGCAACCGCCGTCACGCCGGCAGCCAACGCCCGCTCGCCGACCTTCTTGCCGACCAGCGCAGCGGCGGACGCGTTGCCGCAGTGCCCCTCGCCCTCGAAATCTCCGAGGGTGCTGGCAGACGCGAGGGTGCGACCCGTCGAGTCGTCGATCACCTGTGCGTAGATGTGGTTGGCGGTCCGGTACACGCAGAGGCGCGGACGCTCCTCCGTGCCACGGACCGTCTTGCGAATGTGCGCCTTGCGACGAAGGCGCGCAACATACTTCGGGTTGGTCTTGCTCATTTTGCCTCGAGCCTCCCGCTACTTCTTCTGAGCGGACTTGCCCGGCTTGAGCCGAACCGTCTCGCCGGCGTAGCGCACGCCCTTGCCCTTGTAGCTGTCCGGCGAGCGGAGGGAGCGGAGCTCCGCAGCCACCTGCCCGACGCGTTCCTTGTTGATGCCCTTGACCGTCAGCTTCGTCGCCGCGTCAACCGCGATGGTGATGCCGTCGGGGAAGGGGTAGACCACCGGGTGGCTGTAGCCAAGCGCGAGCACAACCGAAGACCCCTTGACCTCGGCCTTGTAGCCGACGCCGGTGATCTCAAGCTTCCGCTCGAAGCCGCGGCTGACGCCCTCGACCATGTTGGCCGTAAGCGCACGCATCAGGCCGTGCCGGGCGCGACCGGTGGGGGAGTCGTTGTCCCGCGCGACGAGCAGCTGACCGCCGTCCACGCGCACAGAGACCTCCGCCACAACGGGCGCATCCAGAGAGCCCTTGGGGCCCTTGACCGCAACCCGGCCATCCGCGACCTGAACGGTCACTCCGGCGGGAATCACGATGGGCTTGTTTCCAATACGGGACATGTGAGTCTCCTCTTCCGCCTGGCTACCAGACGTAGCAGAGCACTTCACCACCAACGCCGGCCTTGCGGGCCTCGCGATCGGTGATGACACCCTGGGGGGTGGTGAGGATGGCGACGCCAAGGCCGTTGCGGACCCGGGGCACCTCGTCCTTGC
>JBEIVK010000287.1:0-5298 GCA_040373935.1 Alphaproteobacteria bacterium | reverse complement strand
GTCCACGGCCCGCGCCTTCGCGGTCGGGGCGCTGCTGCTGCTGGGGCTCGCCGCCGTCGCTTGGCGGGCCACCCGGCCCGCGCCGCCTCCGCCCGACCCCTTCCCGCCGCCCGGCCGAGACCTCGCGCTGGGCCCGCTGGACCTCAACGCCGCCACCGCCGAGGCGCTCGCCGCCTTGCCCGGGGTCGGCCCCACCCGCGCCGAGGCCATCGTCGCAGATCGCTCGGCGAACGGCATCTTCCGCTCGGTTGACGAGCTGGACCGGGTCCCCGGCTTCGGGCCTGCGACCGTCGCGGCCCTCCGGCCTTATGTCACCGTGGGCCTTCCGGCGGCAGGGCCCCCAGCGCGCTGAGCACGCGCGCCCCGGCGGCCGCGCCGTCTCCGTGGGCGAACGGCCACACCGGGAGCTCGCCCAGGGCGGCGCGGAGGTCCGAGAGGTTCCATGCCGCGAGGGCCGGGCGGCAGCCAAAGGCGTCGTTGAGCACCACCCCGGCGACGGACAGGCCTGCCTGCTGGACCGCCTCCACCGTCAGCAGCGTGTGGTTGATGCAGCCGAGGCGGTTGGCGGCGACGACGAGCACCGGAAAGCCGAGCGCCTGCGCCAGCTCGGGCACGCCGAAGCCCGGCGCGATGGGCACGCGCCACCCGCCCACGCCCTCGACCAGCGCCGGGCCCTCGCCCATCGCGCCGCGCAGCCAGGCCAGCAGGCGCCCGGGATGAATCTCGACGCCCGCGAGGGCCGCCGCGCGCGCGGGGGCTGCGGGCTCCGGCAGGCAGAGGTGGACCAGCGGCGGGTGCCCGGCCGCGGCGCTGAGGGCGCGGGCGTCGCCGCCCGGCCAAGGCTCCCCGGTCGCGAGCGGCTTGATGGCGCGAAGGTCTGCCCCCGCCGCGCGCCACGCCGCCGCCAAGGCGGCTGTGACGTGGGTCTTGCCGACCTCCGTGTCGGTGCCCGTGACGAAAAACCGAGCGCTCACCCAGCCTCCGGAGCCTGCTGCACGCGAAACGTCTCGCCTGGGCCCTGCAGCGCGGCGCCCTGGGAGACCAGCCAGAGCAGGTGGCAGAGCACCTGCCGCTCGGCGACCCGCGCGATCAGCGGGGGCAGGGCCCCGTACACCCGCGGCACGAGGCCCTCCGGCGCGGACGGGCCGTGGGCGGCGAGGGCCGCCGCGATCTGCGCGGTGCGCGCCTCCCGATGGGCGATGTACATGGCCAGGTGGCCATCGGCCTCCGCGATGGCCGGTCCGTGGGCCGGGAGCAGCCAGCGCGGCCCGCGCGCCCGCATCGCCCTGAGGCTGGCCAGGTACAGGCCGAGGTCTCCCTCGGGAGGGTCCAGCACGATGGTGCCCTCCGCCGCGACCATGTCGCCGGCGACCATCACCTGCCGACCGGTGTCCCACAGGCTGACGTGCCCTGGCGCGTGCCCCGGCGTGTGCAGGACCTCCCAGTCCACCCCGGCGTGGGCGACGCGCTCGCCGTTCTGAAGGATGCGGCCGACCGGCACCGACACCCGGCGGGCCGTCTCGGCGTGGGCCCAGACCGGCGCTCCCCACCGCTGCGCGAGGTGCGCCGCCCCGCCTGTGTGGTCCCCGTGGTGGTGGGTGAGCACGACCGCGCGGACCCGGCGCTGCCCGAGCGCGGCGTCCAGCGCCGCGCGGTCCTCGGCCGTCACGCCGGCGGGGTCAATGACCAGGAGGTCGTCCTCGCCGAGAAGCCAGGCGTTGGTGGTGGTGGCGGGCGGCAAGGTGGGGCTGGGCACGGCCACGCGCGCGACGCCGCTGACCCCGTCGACCGGCACCGCATCGAGAGGGACCACGGCGCGCATCGGCCCTCAGAACCGCCAGATGACGTAGCCCAGGATGGCGCCGACCAGCAGCACCACGCCGGCAACCCCGAGCTGCTCGGCGGGGCGCAGGGCCGGGCGGACGGCGCCGCCCGGGCGGGGCACGGCCGGGTCGGTGGGATCGCCCTCGGGGTCCAGCGGGCGCGGGCCGGGCGCGGGCGCGGCAGGCCCCAAGGGCTCCAGCCGCGGCGGCAGGGGCAGCCCTGCGGGCGGCGCGTCCGCCGGCGCCGACAGCGCAACCGGCCCCCCGCCCGCGGACGGCTCGTCCAGGGTGGCCTCCACCGGCGAGGCCGTGAGCACCGGCCCCGGCGCGGGCGGCGGCGGCGCGAAGAGCGAGGTCGGACCCTCCTCGGCGGGCGGCTCTCCCGCCCCCGACGCCCCGCCGTCCGCGTCGATGGCCGGCGCGCCTCCAAAGAGCGACGGACCCGCCGCCGGCGCCGCCACCACCCGCTCCAGCCCGAGGTCGAAGCTCGGGGGCTCCGGCTGGGCCTCGGCCGGCGGCGGCGGGGGCGGCGGCGGGGGACGCACCGCGATGACGCGCTGGGCGAGGATCGCGCGGTCGGCGCGGCCCGCGATCTGGCGGTGGGCCGTCAGCAGATCGCCCATCAACTCGCGGTCGGAGGGGTAGCGCCCGCCCGCCGCCGGGGCCAGCAGGCGGCTCAACAGGCGGATCATCGCCGGGAACGTGCGCTCGATGCGGTCGAGCGCGGCCCCCACCCGGCCTTGGAGCGCGTCCTCTGTCGGGTCCTCGGAGCGGGCATACAGCCGCTCGCCCAGCAACAGCTCCACCGCCAACGCGCCCAGGGCCCATTGGTCGGTCCGCGGGTCGGTGAAGGCGCCGGCCGCCTGCTCCGGCGGGGTGTAGCCGGGGACGCGATCGCCGGGCGGCAGGCCCAGGCCCAGCACGAAGACCCGGCCGTCGCGGTCCAGCACCACCCGCTCGGGACACAAGGACCCATGGATGAGCGGCCCCTCGGTGCCGGACACCGCGTGCACGGCGGCGAGGCACTCGGCGACCTCCGCCAGCACGTCCACGGCCGTCGCCGGATCGACCCGCACCAAGCCTTCGCGCTGCGCGGCGAAGGCCTCGGCGAGGCTCGCGCCGTCGACGAGGGTGAGCGCGAGCGCGGCCTGCGTGGCGTAGTACCCGTAAGCCCGGGGCAAGCGCGCGTCGTCCACGGCGCGCAGGGTGTCGTACTCGTTGCGGATCCAGGCCGCCGCCCGCTCGTCCCGCGGGTTGTCCGCGATGCGCACCGCCACGACGAGCGGCTCCCGAGAGCCGGGCGGCCGCTCTCCCCGGTACAAGGAGGCGCCGCGCCCTTCCTCGAGGCGCTCCACGAGCGTGAACGGGCCGACCCGCTGGCCGATGCGCGAAAGCGACAGGGTGACCTCCCCGGACCTGCGCGGTCTAACCCGGCTCCCCGCCGGACGGCGAACCCGCGGCGCGGAGGTCCAGGTGCACGTCGGCGCCGCCGCGCACCCGGACGTCCACGGCGTCCGGCCGCAGCTCCAAGGCGTGTGCCGAGATGCGGAGCCCGAACCTTGACAAAACGACGGTCGCGTCGCCGTCGAACCACAGCGCGACGTGCTCGCCCGCGCGGACGACCCGGCCGCGCAGCCGCTCGCCCACCGACAAGCGCAGCTCCAGCCCGCGCACGCGCACGGTGCGGAGGATCGGCGGGCCGTCGTTGTGGAAGGACGCCCCCTCCAGGTGCAGGGCGCCGCGCGCCTCCAGCGCTTCGCGAAAACCGGGGGACACCCGGATTCCGAACAAGCGCACCAGGGCCGGCAGCGCGATGGCCGCCGGCGTCGGGCCTCCCAGCAGCAGCCGCGCGGCGTCGACGTCGGGGCGTAGATCCGGGCGGTGGAGGTGGACGGGGCCGAAGAGCATGGGTGCCTTTTCGCTATCCCTCGGAGGGCGGCGGGCGCCATGTTATACGGTGGCCGCCCCCGAACCCCGGGTCCCGGATGTCCGTCGACGCTCCGACATTCAAAGCGGCCCTCAGCCGGTTCGCCTCCGGCGTCACGGTCGTCACCGTGGCCGACGCGGAGGGTCCCGTCGGCATGACGGCGAGCGCCTTCACCTCGCTCTCGCTGGACCCTCCGCTGGTCCTCGTCTGCGTGGCCAAAAAGGCGCGGTTCCACGCCCGCCTGCTCGGCGCAGCGGGCTTTGGCGTCTCCTTGCTGGACGCCTCTCAAAAGGCACTCTCCAACGCTTTTGCCGGCTGGGGCCCCGACGCTGCGGCGCCCTGGGCCATCGCCCCCACCCAGCCCGGCGCCCACAGCGGTGCCCCTCTGCTCGACGGCGCCCTCGCCGTTCTCGACTGCACCCGGGTCGCCGTCCACGACGGCGGCGATCACTCCATCGTGGTCGGTCGCGTCGAGGCCGCCACCCTCGGCGCTCCCGCCGCCGCCGATCTTCACCCCCTTCTCTACTTTGCCGGCAAATACCGGCACTTGGGCGAGGCGCTCGACTGAGTCCGCCGCGCCGCGTCGCCTCCCGGCGGCGCCTCCGGCTCCGTGCTCGGCTCGCCGCCCGCCCGTCCCTCGTTTCGTTCCCGGAGGATCTCCATGCCCAAGGCCAAACACGTCGTCGTGACCGGTGGGGGGCGCGGAATCGGTGCCGCCACGGCCCGGAAGTTCAAGTCGCTCGGCTTCCGCGTCACGCTCATGGCGCGCACGCGCACCGAGATTGAGCCCCTGGCCGACGAGATCGGCGCCTACTCCGTCCGCGTGGACGTGGGAGATCCCGCCTCCGTCGAGGCCGCCTTCATGGCCGCCGGCCCGGTCGACGTCCTCGTCAACAACGCCGGCGTCGTGCGCCCGTCGCTCATCACCAAGACCGACGTCCGCGTCTGGGAAGAGCACCTGAAGGTCAACCTCACGGGCGCATTCTTGTGCAGCCTCAAGGTCCTGCCCGGCATGATCAACCGCGGCTGGGGGCGCATCATCAACATCTCCTCCACCAGCGCGCTCAAGGGCGAGCCCTTCCTCGGCGCCTACGCGGCGTCCAAGGCCGGTCTCCTCGGCTACACCCGCGCCCTCGCCGCAGAGGTCGGGGACAAGGGCGTCACCGTCAACGCCGTCGTGCTCGGCTCCGTCGAGAGCCCGATGATGAAGTCCATCTTCGCCGGCATCGCCGAAAAGGGCGAACGCCCCGAGGACGACGTGGCCGCGGCCTTCCGCGCCCGCACCCGCCAAGGCCGCCTGCTCAGCCCCGACGAGGTCGCCGAGTCCGTGGCGTTCTTCGCGTCCGATGGCGCCCGCGGCATCAACGGCCAGCAGGTCGTGGTCGACGCTGGCGAGCTCGCCTGACGCCTCCCCGCGCGCCGGCCCCCCGGGCCCGCTGAGGGCCCGCCTCCACGCAGGGTTTTGGGTTGGGCGCCTGCCGGCCTCCGGCCGTCACCCCGCGCCCGCCAGGGTCGCGGCGGGGCCGCTCCGTGCGGGCGCCGCGGCGC
>JBEIVK010000051.1:0-12827 GCA_040373935.1 Alphaproteobacteria bacterium | reverse complement strand
CGCTCCCGTTTCCCTCCCGCGCGGCGCCGGGGCGGCCGCGCCCTGCGTTGGACCCCCGGCCGGCCCCCCGCCGGGCTGCGTGGCCGTGGGCGCTCGCCGCCCTGCTGGTGGCGGGAGTCGCGGTGGCTTGGGCCACCTTGGGCGGGCGCGGCGCCCGCGGTCCTGTGGCGGGCGCTGCGGCCTTGGCGGACCGCACGCCTCCCGACATCGCCCGCTTGGCAGACCTCCCGCCGGCCGTGCAGCACGCGGTGGGGGATCTCGCCCGCGGTGATTGCCGCACCGCCGCCGGCCGCTTCAAGTCTGCGCGCCGCGCCTCCCCGGACGACCCGCGCTTGCCCATGCTCGAAGGCGCCAGCTGGGTCTGTGTGGGCGATGTCCGGTCGGCGCAAGCGGCTTTTGCCGAGATGGACGCCATCGCCACCCGCACCGGCGCGCCCCGGCCGCGGGCCGCGTCTTGGTATCAGGCCCAGGCGGCGTTGCTCGCCGAGGACGCCGACCGCGCGTTGGTGCTTCTCTCGGACGCGCAGCTGCAGGACCCGAAGCACCGAGACGCCGCCTCCGCCCAGCTCAAGCAGGTGGAGGCGCTGCTCCTGGGCTCGTGAGGGGGCGTTCGGTCAGCCGTCGATGGGCCGCAGGTCTGCGTCGAGCGGGCGGGTCGGCGGCCGCCCGGGCTGGCGGGACCACGCCGAGAACACGCCGTCGCAGCGGCCGTCCGCCGCGCAAAAGCGGCAGTGGTCGTCTTTTTGCCAGGAGATGACCCCGGGCGTGAACAGCAAGGCGGCGGCGCGTTGGTGGGCGTCGTCGACGTACCAGCGGTTGGGCGTGCGGTGCGCGCGGGCGGCCCACGGGCCGAGGAAGCAGGCGGGCAGGCCCTTCACGGCGACGTCCACCCCCGCGGCCACCAGCGGCGGGAGCAGGACGTCGAGCGCGGCCCGGACGGGGCCCAGGGGCGGCGGTGCCTGCGCCTCGACGGGGAAGGGAAGGCTGAGCGTCACGCCAGCGGGGTGCACCCGCGCGAGGGCCGCGGCGAGCGAGGCCTCTGCGCCGGGGGCGAGGCGGGCGAGCGGCACGAGCACCGCCGCTTGGGCCGCGGGCACCGGCATCGCCGCCACCCCGGCGCTGTCCTCCACGGGCACCACCACCCGGTGAAGCGCCCCGAGCAGCGGCGCGAGAGACTCCCGCGTGTCGTCCGGGGCCGCATGCAATGTCACGCGCGTGAGACCCCACGCGGTGGCCTGCGCGAGCGCGGCCGGCAAGTCGGGCCGGCGAGAGACCGCCGCCCCGCTGAGCACGAGGGCCGTGCACGGCTGCGTGCGCGGCGTGCGGAGACCCTCGGTGAAGTAGTGCAGGTTGTCGAGGAGCTCGTGCGGCGTGAGCGCCCTCCCGGGCGCGGGCGCCCCTGCGCGCGGACTGCCGGACGCGCCCGGCTCCGCCCGGATCTGTACAGTCGTGGGGGCGGACACGGCGCCCGCGGAGGTCCAACGCAGCATGGCGGCGCCTTAACCGCCCGCACCGCCCAGCCGCGCGCGCCGCCGTCCCGCCCGGGCAGCGGCGCCGGGACGCGGGCTGCGACGACGCCTCCCCCCGCGCCGTGCGACCGGCGGCCGCGCAGGCCGGCGAAGGCGGGCCTCGCAGGCCGGGCCAGACGAAACGCGACGCGAGCGGCGCCCACCCGCAGGGCCGCGGGGGATCAGGGGGCCCAGTCCACCGGCCCACAGGCCGGCAGCAGGCCAGCCGCGGCGCCCCAGGCCAAGAGCCGCTCCACGCCTGCCCGACCGTCGGGGCCATAGTCCAGCGTGTCGGCGTTGGCGTACAGGGAGAGGTACGCGTCCACCGCGGCGGCGTCCTGCAGCGGGCCGCCGCGTCGCAGGAGCCACGCGATCGCATCGTCGCGGTGCGCGAGGCCGTGCGCGATGCTGTCCCGCAGCGCCGCGCTGGCCCGCCGAATGACCTCCGGGCCGAGGCTGCGACGGATGGCGTTGGCCCCGAGCGGCAAGGGCAGCCCGGTGGCCGCGTGCCAAGCCGCGCCGGTGTCCAGCACGAGGTGGAACCCCTCTGCCGCGTAGGTGAGGCGCCCTTCGTGAATGAGCAGCGCCGCGTCGACTTCGCCCGCGCGCAGGCGCTCGAACACGGCCTCGGGCGGCACGATGGGCACGACCACCGGCTCGAACGGACCCAGCACCAGCCGCAGGACGGTGTACGCCGTCGTCCGCAGCCCCGGCACCGCGATGCGGGCGCCGCGAAGCGAGGCGGCGTCCCGGGGCTCGCGCGCGATCAAGACCGGCCCGTAGCCGCGGCCCACCGAGCCGCCGTGGGGCAGGAGCGCCCATTCCGCCGCCAACGACGGATACCAGGCGACGCTGATCGCGCTGACGTCTGGCGCGTCCGCCCCGGCGGCGCCCCGGTTGAGCGCCTCGGTGTCGGCGGTCGTGAAGGTGAAGTCGAGCCCGCGGGCGTCCACCGCGCCGAGCATCAGCCCGCGGACCATGAAGAGGTCGTCGGCATCCGGGCTGACGGCGACCCGCACCCTCATGCGTCGCCCCGCAGCGTGCGCGCCGCCTGGGCGTTGGAGTCTCGCAGGCGCGCGCCCAGCACCGTGAGGAGCCGCCACAAGAGGGCGTTGCCCAGACCCGGCTCGCGCTGGCAGAACTCCTGGAGGCGCGCCCGCTGGATGACGAGCGCGCTCCCGGCCGTGGCGCCGTAGACAGACGCGCTGCGCTCTTGGTCTTCGAGCAGGCCGAGCTCGCCGAAGTGCTGACCCGGGCCGAGCCGCGCGAGCGCCACGCCATCGCGGCTCACGCGCACCTCTCCTTGGACGATCACGAACATGCGGTCGTCGATGGCGCCCTCGACCACCAGCTTTTGCTCGGGCGTGAAGCGGATCTCCTCGCAGATGCGCGAGACGCGGAGGCGGACGTGGAAGGGCAGCCCGTGGAAGAGGAAGAGGTCCTGCATGACCTGGGCCCGCGCCCGCGCGACCTCCGCCTCCAGCGTCGCCTCGGGCTCGACCACCACGGCGGTGACGTTGTCGGGCCCGCCGGCGTCGTTGGCCGCGTCCACCAGGAGCTGGGCCGCGCGGTCCACGGTGTCTTCGGCAGCCAGCTCGCCGATGCGGTCCAGGGGAACCGGATCCGAGAGCCCGTCGGACGCGAGGACCACGCGGTCCCCGGGGAGGATCTCGATGCTCACCACGTCGGCCTGCACCGTCGGGTAGAGGCCCAGCGCCCGCGTGATGACGTTCCGGTAGCGGCTCCGCTTGGCCTCTTCGAAGCTCATCTGCCCCGCGCGGACCAGCTCGTTCACCATCGAGTGGTCTTCGGTGAGCTGCTTGATGTGGCCTTCGCGCACGAGCCAGGCGCGGCTGTCGCCGACATGCGCGAGGAACGCCGCGCCGCCCCCGACGACCGCGACGACGACGGTCGTCGTCATGCCCTGCTTGCCCGCCGCTTCGGCCTCTTCGTAGATGCGCTGGCTCGCTTGCTGCAGGGCCGCGTCGAGCGCTTCGAGGACCGCGTTTCGCGCCGACCAGTCTGGCGCAGCGGCGTAGGCGGCGACCGCCCGGGCCAGCCCCGGGGCGGCGGCGCGCAAGGTGTCGATCGCCAGCGCGGAGGCAACCTCTCCGGCTTCTCGTCCGCCCACGCCGTCGGCCACGGCGAACACGCCGTTGTCGATGTCGAGAAGGAGGGCGTCTTCGTTGTTGTCGCGGCGACGACCCGGGTCCGTGCGGCCGGCGTGTCGGATCATGGAGGCTCCTCGGGTCAACGCACGGGCACGGGAATATCCCGAAGGACGATGGGCGGGTCCTCTGCGGGCCCGACGTGGCGCACCGCCTCCACCACGAGCCGCGCGAGCTGCGCGGAGGTTTTCTGGTCGACCGTAAAGCGCGCGTCGATGGTGGACTCGGCGCCGGGCGCCAGGCGCGTGTCGGCGAGGGTGGGCCACGGCGGCGCCTCCGCGATGGTGCGGCTGAACTCCGCGCGCACATCGGCGGCCAGCGGCTTGCCATCGGCGCCGAGGAGCCTCACCCGCAGCGTCATCCCCACGAAGGGCGACCCCGTGGGAACGGCGTGACCGGCACCGGAGTTGCGCACCCGCACGGCCGCTCGAAGGGGCGACCCGCGCTGCGCCGCCGGGGCGTCAAGCTGAACGAGCACCGTGAGCGCCCGGCGCAAGTCAGCCTCGAAGCCGTGGCCTGCCACCGCCGCGAAGCGCCCGCCGGCCGCCGGCCCTGCGGCCGGGGCCATGTGGCAATCCTGGCAGCGAACCCCGGCGCTGGCGTAGGCGCTCGCCGCCCACTCGCCGTAGGTGTCGTAGAAGGGCTTGTCGGCGCCGGGCCACGTGAGCTGGTGGCACGTCGCGCAGCTCTCGCTGGTGCCAAGCTCGGCCGAGACGGCGACCGGGTGGGGCGCGCCGGGCGACGGGCGGGTGGAGACCACGGTGTCCCCCCGCACATGGCAGGCGGCGCAGGTGACGCCTTCGGTCATCAGGCCGGCGTCCCAGAGCGGGTTCGGCGCCATCTCGGGGCGCGTGGGATCTCCCCCGCGGAGGCCCGTCGCGAGCTGGCTGTGCTGGTTGGCCAGCGGCAGGTGGCATCCCGTGCAGGCCGTCGCGTCGGCCACCCGCGCGAGCGCCTCTTGGAAGAGCGGGGCCCGCCAGGCCTGGGCGTGCGCGCCGCCGGCCCATTGGTCGTGGGTGGTGCCGTGGCACGCGTTGCACGACATCGCAGAGAGGCTGCCGACGCCCTTCGGCGTGGATTGCAGCGCGACCGGAAGCCCACCCTCCCACACGGCGGGCGCGACCGGGGCGGGCGGCGCTGCGTCGGGCGGCGCGGTGGCGGCGGCGGCCACGCCGACCGCTGGGGCATCGGGCGGAGGCACGGGCGGGCGGGCGCGGCCCGCGAAGGCCACGCCGCCGATCAAGACCAGCCAGAACGGGAAGGAACGGGGGATGGCCCACCTCTCCGGGGGGCTATCCCGCGCGCGCGCGGCCGGCCGGCCGGCGGGGCCCGCTCAGTACGTGGGCAGGGACGGGTCGATCTCGCGCGCCCAGCCGAGCACGCCGCCCTCGAGGTTCGTCACGTCGGCGTAGCCGGCGGCGACCAGCGCCTCGGCGGCCTTCGCGCTGCGCGCGCCCGACTTGCAGTGCACCAGGATGGGGCGGCCCTTCGGGACGCCCGGCAGGCCGTTCGCGACCACCTCCTCGTGCGGGATGAACAGGTCCGCGAAGCCGATCTTGACGATGTCCCACTCGTGGGGTTTCCGGACGTCGACGACCAGCGGCGCCCAGCCGGCCGCGCGCCGCTCTGCCACAGCGGCGGGAGACAGGCGCGCGAAGCCCTCGGCCCCGGCGACGGCCACGGCGGTCCCCGGCCGCGGGACGCCGCAGAACTGGTGGTAGTCGATGAGCCCGGTGATCGGGCGCCCGTCCGGGTCCTTCCGCAGCTTCAGCTCGCGGAACCGCATGTGCAGGGCGTCATAGAGCAGGAGGCGGCCGGACAAGGTCGTGCCCTTGCCGAGCAGGATCTTCACGGTCTCGGTGGCCTGGATGCAGCCGATGACCCCCGGCAGGATGCCGAGCACGCCGCCCTCGGCGCAGGACGGCACCAGCCCGGGCGGCGGCGGCTCGGGGTACAGGTCGCGGTACTGCGGGCCGCCGGCGTGGTTGAAGACGCTGGCCTGTCCCTCGAACTTAAAGATGCTGCCGTAGACGTTCGGCTTGCCGAGCAGCACGCAGGCGTCATTGACGAGGTAGCGCGTGGGGAAGTTGTCTGTGCCGTCCACCACGACGTCGTAGGGCCGCAGGATGTCGAGCGCGTTGTCCGCCGTCAACGCCACCGGGTGGAGGTCCACCTGGCAGCGGGGGTTGATGTCGAGGATGCGGGCCCGCGCGCTCTCGAGCTTCGGGCGGCCCACCGTGCTGGTCCCGTGGATGATCTGCCGCTGGAGGTTGCTCTCGTCCACCACGTCGAAGTCGACGATGCCGATGCGGCCCACGCCCGCCGCGGCGAGGTAGAGCAGCAGGGGGCTGCCGAGGCCGCCCGTCCCCACGCACAGGACGGCGGCGCCTTTCAGTCGGCGCTGGCCTTCGACGCCCACTTCATCGAGGATGAGGTGGCGGGAGTACCGGGCGATGTCGGCGTTGTCCAGCGGCGGCAGCCCGTCGCTCATGCCGCACCGCCGGCGATGCTCGGGACGATGAGCAGCCCGTCGCCGGGGCGAAGGGCCGTCGCGTCCTTCTCGGGGAGGAACCGAATGTCTTCGTCGTTCAGGTAGACGTTCACGAAGGAGCGCAGCTTGCCGGCGTCGTCGCGGATGTGACGCGCGAGGGCCGGGTGGGCCGCCGCGAGATTGGCGATGACCTCGGCGACGGTGGCGCCCTCGATGTCGAGGCTGGCCTGGCCTCCGGCGTAGGCGCGCAGCGCGGTGGGGATGCCGACAGGGACGGACATGCGAAGCTCCGGGGCGGTCAACGGACAGGGGTGGAGGGCAGAGGCCCAATGTGGAAGGGCGCGGCGTCCATGCGGCTGCGGTCCTCCCGCAGACGCCAGGCTTGGAGGTCCACCACGCGGGCCGGGCGGTCGGCGGCGGGTGGGTCCACCGCGGCGATGAGGTACACGAGCCCGGGCAGCGCCCCGTCGCGGTCCGCGTCCGACCAGTCGGCCGGGTGCGCGGGGTGCGAGTGGTAGTAGCCGAGCAGGTCCAACCCCTCGGCCTCCAGGGCGCGCTCGGCGCGAAGCAGCGTCCGGCCGTCGACCGCGAAGCGGCGCGCCGGGTCCTCGGCGGCCTCGTTGACGAGCGGCACGGCCCGCGCGATGTGCCCCGCGCCGGCCTGCCCGGCGAGCAGCCCGACGACTTCATGGGGGAACCCGGCGGCGGCGTGGGTGATGAGCGCGTGGGACGCGGCCTCATCCAGCGTGACCGGCGGCCCCACCGGGCGCCGGTCTTTGGTCTCCAAGGAGGACATTCAGCCTTCCCACAAGTGCGTGTCGGAGAGGTAGCGGCTCCCTCCATCGGGGAACAGCGTCACCACCACGCCCCGGGTGAGCGTGCGGGCGACCTCGATGGCCCCCCAGAGCGCCGCCCCCGCCGAGATGCCGGCGAGCAGTCCCTCTTCGCGGGCGAGGCGCCGCACGAGCGCTTGCGCGGCGTCGGTCGGCACGCCGAGGTTCGCGTCGGCCAGGGCGGGGTCGTAGATGCCGGGCACCATCGCCGTCTCCAGGTGCTTCACGCCTTCGAGCCCGTGAAAGGGGCCGTCCGGCTGCAAGGAGACGGCCTGGACCGCTGGGTTTTGCGCCTTGAGGAAGCGGGCTGTGCCGGTGAAGCTCCCCGTCGTGCCGAGGGTCGCGACCCAGTGGGTGACCCGCCCGGCCGTCTGCGCCCAGATCTCGGGCCCGGTGGTGCGAAAGTGCGCCTGCCAATTGGCGTCGTTGCTGTATTGGTCCAGGTAGACGTAGCGGTCCGGCGCGTCGGCGACCCGGCGGCGCGCTTCGAGGATGGCGCCGTCGCTCCCCTCCAGGGGGCTCGTCTCGATGATCTCGGCGCCGTAGGCGCGCAGGGTACGCTTTCGCTCCGCGTTGGCGTTGGCCGGCAGACACAAGGCGAGGCGGTACCCGCGGGCGGCGGCCACCATCGCGTAGGCGATGCCGGTGTTCCCGCTCGACGCGTCGAGGATGGTCATCCCGGAGCGCAGGCGCCCGTCGCGCTCGGCGGCGAGGACCATGCTCAGCGCCGCCCGGTCCTTCACCGAGCCGCCGGGGTTGAACCACTCCAGCTTGGCGTGGATCTCGACGCCTGCGGGGATGAGCCCGTTGACCACGCGCTCGATGCGGACGAGCGGGGTGTTGCCGACCTCCGCCAAGATGCCGGTGGCTGGCCGATCAGCGCGGGAGAGCGGGACGGCGGCGGCGGACATGCAATCTCCCAGTGATGCGGTGGGTGTTCATATCCTACCCGCTCGCTTGGAGTTGGCAAGGCTCAGCGCGCCGGGATCTCCGGCGCCCCGCCCAGGGCGTTCGCCAAGAACGCCGGGTAGATGGCCTGGGCCCCCGGGTCGTCGTAGATCGCGAAGTGGTCCCGCTCCGGATATTGCAGCATGCCCGCGGTGACCGGGCGGCCGTCCCAGGCGACGGCGTTGGCGCGGGCGGGCGTCGGGTCGCCTTGCGGGTCCACGAAGGACTGCGCCGGCCAGGTCTGCGCGACCGGGGCGAGGATGGGCACCCGCGCCGCGGCGACCAAGGCCCCCATGGTCGCGGGGGGCGTGTGCACGTCCTGCAGACCTTGGAACAGCAGGACGTTCTGCGGCACCGCGGGCCACCAGGGCTCCTCGGCGAGCCAGTACGGCGCGTAGGAGAGGGGGTCCGTCGACTCGGCGACGAGCTGGACCAGGCCGACGATGGGATGCGTGGTCTTGAGCTCCTCGTGGGGCGCGAAGCCCAGCGCTTCGCGGAGCAAGCCTTGGATGTCGAAGTCGCCGGCGTCCCGCTCCACCACGGCGATGCCGAGCCCC
The DNA here is from genome assembly GCA_040373935.1 of Alphaproteobacteria bacterium. GTDB lineage: Bacteria > Myxococcota_A > UBA796 > UBA796 > UBA2385 > JBEIVK01. Next base: position 4,322 of record JBEIVK010000051.1, on the reverse strand, counting down.
GCGCCGCCGCTCGAGAGCACGCTGCCGCGCACGTCCTCCCCGAAAAAGGGCAGGGCGAGGATGCCGGTTTGCGCCCCGTGACTGTGCCCGAGGTAGCCCACCCGCGCCGGGTCGGTCCGGGCGTCGAGCCCCTCGCCGTGGAAGTGTTGCCCGCGCGCCGCCAGCACGTGTGCCAGCCAGACCTGCTCCAGGGCGGCTTGGCGGAACGCGCACCGGCCGCTCTCGGGATTAAATAGGTTAAAGCTCACGAGCTCCGGGCTCGCGCCCGCCCCGCGGTCCCCGTGGAAGGGCAGGGAGATGCCGAAGCCGGCCATCCCGGCACGGGCGAGCAGGGCCGCCTGCTCGTCGCCGCGGGTGGAGCTGGCGAAGGAGTTTCGGTCTCCGCCGGTGCCGTGGCCGATGATGACCACGGGCCAGCCGTCGGGTGGCATCTCTTCTTGGCGCGGGACCGTGAGCGTGAACGCGACCTCCTCCATCGCCCAGAGCAGCGGCCGGCCGTCGGCGTCCTGGCGGAAGCCGCCCCCCTCCGTGGAGTACGGGGCGGTCCCGTGTTGCCAGATGGGGATGCGGACCACCCCGCGGTACCGCCGAAACCACGGCGATTGAAACTCCAGCTCAACCGCCTGATCGAGCGCTGGCACGTCAAAACTGCGCTGGCGGTCTGCCACCCGGGCCATCTCGGAGACCGGGTCCTGGGTGGTGAACGCGAACGCGTAGTCCACGGAGCTGGGGTCCACCCGCGCGGCGAAGAGGGTCTCCGCGAGGTCCAGCAGCCCGAGGCGAGACGGGTCGGTGGCGAAGTCGGCCGTGAAGTCGCCGGGCCCGCGCAGCAGGTCCCCGCGAAAAACGACGGCGTAGCGGGTGGCGGGGCGCAGCGGCACGCCCCACACCGGCTCGATCGACAGCAGATTGCCGGGCTCCCAGGTGGTGAAGCCCTCGACGAAGCCCGCCGTCCACGGGATGCGCCGGCCCCGCTCGGGGGAGCGGCGGTCGATGTCGAGCAGCCAGACCGGGCTGTCGTCTGCCGTGCTGGCGTCCGGCCCGGGCAGCAGCGCGAGATCCGGCGGGGCCTCCGTCCGGAGCTGGATGGGCGCGTGCAGGCCGAAGCCGTCGAGCTTGCGGGCCTCCGCCACGTAGGCCGAGATGAGCGGGATGTCGCTCTGGCCAGGGAAGTCGCTGAGGTCCGGCGCGCCGTCCACCCGGCGCTCGTCCATCGGCCAGGGGCGGTCGAAGAAGCCCGCGCCCGTGACGATGGGGCGGACGCCCTCCGGGGAGGGGGCGCAGGCGAGGAGGGACCACCAGAGGGGGAGCGGCATGGGACCAAGGTAGCCACCGCGAGCCCCTGGCGAAAGGGGCAGCCTTGCCGGCGCGCACGCGGCGGGGGATGCTGCGCGGATGGACGCGCCAGCCCAGGTCCTTGAGGAGTGTCCCGGGTGCCGGGTGGAAGGGGCCTTCGTCGCGCTCTATGACCCGGAGGTCCTCGTCGGCGCGCCGGTGGAGGGGCGCTGCGGCTTCTGCGGCCGCACGGTTCGCGGCGGGGCGCTCGCGTCTGCGGGGCGGCGTTTTCGAGACGCGCACGAGGTCCGTGCCGCCCTCGTCGCGTGGGCGCGGGCGGACGGCGTGGAGTCGGTGGACGCGTTTTGCGCGGCGAACCTGGGCGGCCTCTCCGTGGACGAGGTCGCCGGCGCCGTGCTCGCCGGGGAGCGGGTTGGCTCCACCTTCGAGGTGATCGCCTGGCTCTTCCCGGGCATGGCGGCGGCGATGGGCCGGCCGGCCGAGGCGGAGGGCCCGGTTTTTGCCGCGACGGCCACGGTGGACGCGCTGCCCGGGGGGTGGCCGACCGTGGATGCCTTCGCGGCGCCCGCCGGCTGGCCGGAGCTGGCGCCCCCCGCGGGGGCCGCTCCCGAGGCGTCGTCCGCGAGCAGCGCGCCCCCGCCGCCCGACCCGGCGCTCACCCCGTCGCGGGCCCTCGCCGCGGTGATGCTCGCCGATGGCCGGGAGGACGCGGCGGAGAGCCGGTTCCTGGCGCGCGCGCTCGCGGCGGCGGGCCTCCCCCCGCTCGCCGATGGCGACCGCCGGGCTTGGCGCCCCTCCGAGCTGGCGCCGCCGGCGCGCCCCGCGTGGCTGGTGCAGCAGCTGGTGGAGATGTCCTTCGCAGACCGCGAGCGGGATCCGTCCGAATGGGCGGTGGTCCGTGCGTTCGCTGCGGCGTGGGGGGAGCCGCTGGCCCCGCTCGACGCCGCGGCGGCGGCCTTCGATGAGGTCCACGGCCCTTGGCCCGAGCGGTTCACCCGCGCGATACGTCGTTTTCTTTGGACGGAGCCCCGATGACCCACCCCGCCTCTCGGCCCGCAGACCCGGCCCGCGCCGCCGAGATCGCCGCCTTTGGGGAGGAGTTCGCCCAGGTGGTCGCCAACGTCGCCCGCGTCATCAAGGGCAAGGACGCCGTGGTGCGGCGGGTGCTGCTGGCCATGGTTGCGCGGGGGCACGTTCTCCTCAAGGACGTTCCGGGGACGGGCAAGACGATGCTCGCCCGCGCGATCGCGGCGAGCCTGTCCTGCCGGTTCAGCCGCATTCAGTTCACGCCGGACCTGTTGCCGATGGATGTCACCGGCACAAACGTCTTTAATCTTCGGTCCAAGGCCTTTGAGTTCCAGCCGGGGCCGGTGTTTGCGAACATCCTGCTGGCCGATGAGATCAACCGGGCGACCCCGAAGACCCAGTCGGCGCTCCTGGAGGTGATGGCGGAGGGGCAGGTGACGGTCGAGGGGCGAACCCACCGGCTGCCGCCGCCCTTTTTGGTGCTGGCCACCATGAACCCGCTGGACCACCAGGGCACCTACGCCCTGCCCGCCGCGCAGCTGGACCGCTTTGCCATGATGCTCTCCATGGGCTTCCCGCCGCCCGCGGCCGAGGCGGAGATGCTGGATGTGCACCTCGCCGAGCGCCCGCCGGTGGACGCCCTCCACCCCGTGCTGTCCCTGGAGCGCTTCCTCGCGTGGCAGGCGCTCGTGCCGCGGGTCTACGTGAGCGAAGGCGTGAAGGGCTATCTCGTCGCCCTGGCCAACCACATGCGCGCCGACAGCCGCTGCCTCGCGCCGCCTTCGCCCCGCTCCGTCCTCATGCTGGCGCGTGTGGCGCAGGCGCAGGCCCTCGCCGAGGGGCGGGACTTCGTGTCGCCGAGCGACGTGGTGAGCGTGGCGCCGGACGTCATGGCCCACCGGCTGGTGGTGAGCGGCGACGACACCGGGCACGCCTACGTCGCCGACGTGCTGGGCAAGGTGAAGGTCCCGGCGTGAGCGGTCCGGGCCTGCTGCGGTCGGCCGCCGGCATCGGCCTGCACGGGTGTGGGCTGTTCCTGCTGCCTTTTGTGGTCGGGGGCGTGCTCGTCGCGTTGCTCGACGCGGCCGAGGTGGCGGCCACCGGGCTCGCCTTCGGGGTGCTCGGCGGCGTCTTCATCGCGCCGCCCTTGCTGCTCCAGCTCGTCGGAGTCGTGCTCAAGGTCGCGCAGGAGCGGGACGCGCTGCGGGCGGCGGGCCGGGGCGGGCTCGGCCCCTTCTTGGCGAGCGTGCACCGCCACATCGCGATCGTGACGCCGCGGGGCTGGGCGGCGCTGTTCACGGGCCTGTGGTTCTTCCTGTTGTCCATCGGGGCCGAGTGGGCGAGCCTCGGCACCCTCGCGGTGTTGGCGCTGCTGCTGTTCTACGCGGTGCTCGGGGCCGCGTCCTTCCTGGCGACCTTCCAGGTCCGCACCTTCGCCCGTGGGCTCGGCGGTGGGCGCGCGGGCATTCGTCGCGAGCTCTCGCCTGCCGTCGTGCTCGCCGGCGAGCCGGCGGAGGAGCGCTTCGTGCTCGCGGAGGTGCCGGTCCCGGCGGGTTTCACCTTGTTGTTGGAGGACCCGAACCCGCGCCCCCTCGGCACGGAGAGCCGCTACGCCGTCGGCGCCGGGGCGCGGCGTCGGCTCGTGACGCTGGCCGGGACGTTCCGGCGCACGCCGCGCGGGCTGTGGCGGCTTGGCCCCGCGCACATCTGGTTCGAGGACGCCTTCGGCTTCACGCGGACGCCGGTCGCCAGCCTCGCCACCGCCGAGCTGAAGGTCCTGCCGCGCTTTCGGCCCCTGGAGATCGTCGAGGCGCCGACCAGCCGCCTGCAGGCCCCGGACAATCTCTCGTTGCCCCACCGCATGCCGACGGAGGACCCGTTCCGTTTTCAGGAGTACGTCCCCGGCGACGACACCCGGCGCATTCACTGGCGGCTGTCCGTGCGGGCCGGTCGCCTGATGGTGCGGCAGCCCGAGACCCGCGAGACGACGACCCGGCGGG
>JBEIVK010000127.1:0-8795 GCA_040373935.1 Alphaproteobacteria bacterium | reverse complement strand
GCGAAGGCGCCGACCCCGGAGGACACGGGGTGCCCGGCCCGAACGGCCGGGCCGGCGCCCCGGATCAGCCGGCGACCAGACGGAGGCGCACGCGCTTGACGCGGCGGGCGGCGGCCGCGAGCACCACGGCGTCGACGCCGTCGGCGACGGAGCCCGACCAACCGGCGGCGGGGAGGGCGCCGGCGACGGAGAGCACCAGGCCGGCGACGGGGGAGTAGTCGCCCTCGGGGAGATCGAGGCCGAGCTCGCGGTTGATCTCGTGGATGGTCTCGCTGCCGGGGACGCACCAGACGCCGTCGCCCTCCGAGTGGAAGCGCTGGGCGGGAGCCTCGTTTTCGGAGAGGATGTCGCCGACGAGCTCTTCGAGGAGGTCCTCGATGGTGACCATGCCGACGACGGTGCCCTGCTCGTCGATGACCATGCCGAGGGTGGCGCGCTCGGCCTGGAGCTTGCGCAAGACGGCGGTGGCGGCCATGGTCTCGGGCAGGAAGAGCAGGGGCCGGAGATGGGCGGCGAGGGCGACGCCCGGCTCGATGACCGCGGTGGCGAGGAACTGGCGGACGTTGACGAAGCCGGTGTAGTCCTGCGCCGCGTCGTCGTAGACGGGGAAGCGCGTGTGGCCCGAGGCCTTGACGGCCTGGGCGACCTCGGCCACGCCGTCTGTCGCGCGCAGGGCGACGATCTCGGGCCGCGGGACCATCACGGCGTGGACGTCGAGGTCGCTGAAGTCGATGGCGCGGGCCGCGATTTCGCCCGCGTGGGCGTCCACCGAGCCGGTGGTGGCGGCCTCCTCAACGATCTGCTGGACCTCGTCGCGGGAGAGGCGGGCCTCGGTGAACGTGGTGGAGTCGCCGAAGACGCGGAGGACCAGGTTGGACGCGCCGGTGAGGATGGCGACCGCGGGCCGCGCCAAGGAGGCGAGCAGCGCGAGGCCCGGGGAGATGAGCAGGGCGTAGGACTCGCCGGCGCGGAGGGCGAGGGACTTGGGGACGAGCTCGCCGAGGACGAGCGACAAGAAGGACACCGCGACGACGACGATGCCGACGGCGAGGTTCTCGGCGAAGGGGGCGAAGAGGGGCACCGTGGCGATGACGGGCTCCAGGCGCTCGGCGACCGACGCGCCGCCGAAGGCCGCCGCGGTGGAGCCGACGACGGTGATGCCGACCTGGACGGTGGCGAGGAAGCTCTCCGGGTTCTCGCGGAGGCGCGCGAGGGCGCGGGCGCGGTTGGAGCCGGCGTCGAGGAGCTCGGCGAGGCGGGTTTTCCGAACGGAGAGGACGGCGATTTCCGCCCCTGCGAAGATGCCGTTGACGAGCACCAGGGCGAGGACGATGAGGAGTTCGACGAGCACCGGGACCTGCCGTGTGGGGCGCCGAGGGCGGCGTTCCTGCGCGCATAACCGAGCGACGACGGGGAGGGCCGCGGCCTCAGGGCACGCAGACGGAGGCACCCCGGAAGACCGGGCCGGCCATGAGCACCACCGATGCGAGGAGCCCGAGCGCGGTGGCGACGACGAGCAGCAAGGCGACGAGCTGCACGCCGCGGGCCTCGCGCGCGCCCTCGACCCGCGGGAAGATGGCGCCCAGCAGCGCGCCGCCCAGGAAGCCACCGAGGTGGCCCCAGTGGTTCACCGAGGGAAGCAGGAAGCTGTAGAGGGTGGCGCTCGCGGCCCAGCCGAGCGTGCTGCGCGAGAGGGATTGCCCGAGGGTGCCGCCGCGGCGGCGCCCCCAGACGGCGAGGCCGCCCATGAGCCCAAAAAGCGAACAGGACGCGCCGATGGTGGGAGCGCCGGAGGCGAGGTTGGAGAGGAGGAACCCCGTGACGCCGGACCCGAGGTAGAGCACGACGAAGCGGGCCGGGCCGAGCAAGTCTCGGGCGACCGGGCCGAGCGAGCGCAGCCAGCTCGCGTTGAAGTAGATGTGGAGGAGCCCGCCGTGCAGGAAGGTGGCGGTGAGGAGCGTCCAGACGTGGCCGCAGGCCCAGGCGGGGCCGCCCGTCATGCCGAAGAGGGAGAGGGCGCGGGAGGAGGGCGCGCCGAGAGAGAAGATGCCGCGGAACTCCAGCAAGGACTGGTAGTCCGCGAGGGCGCTCACGACGTAGAGCCCCACGGTCGCCCGAAAGATGGCCTCCACGGCGTCGGTGTCGCGGAAGACGGCACGCAGCGCCGGGGCAAAGCCGCCCAGGGTGGGGCTGTGGGCGCCGCAGGACGGACAGCGCGCCTCCGTGGGCCCGACGAGCTGCCCGCAGCGGCTGCAGACCATCGCCCGGCCGCGGCGGGACGGGCTCACGGGCGACGCCGCGCGCGCAGCGCCACGCCCAGGAGCAGGGGGAGCGCGAGAGGGACGGCGGGGGCGGGCAGGGCCTGGCAGCCACCCTCCGCCGGGGCGCCGGCGGCCGTCGCGGCGATGTCTGGGTCCACCACGATGACGTCCACGACATCGGGGGCGGAGGTGCTGCCGCCCGCCTGCACGCGCAGCTCGAAGCGATGCACGCCCGGGGTCTCGGCGTCGAAGGTAGGCCCCACGGTGTCGGCCGCGCGCAGCGCGACGGGGGGTCCAGCCACCTGCGCCCAGGCGTAGGTGAGCGGGAGGCCGGCGGCGTCGGCCGAGGCGCCGCCGTCGAGGGTGATCGCCTCTCCCGGGTAGGCGAGGAAGCTGAGCCCCGCGCGGGCCTCCGGGCGGGCCCACGCCGGGGCGAGCAAGGGGGACAGCAGGACGAGCATGGGCGGCTCCAACGACGGGCCGCAATAGATATCCGCTCGACCCGTACCCAACCCGTCGGCCGGTTATGCTCGGGCGCGCCAGGGAGATCGCATGGGCTTCTTCGACCGTCTGTCCCAGGTTTGGAAGGGCTTTCTCGGCCTGTGGATCTCCGGCGTGGAGAACAGGAACCCCGAGGCGGTCTACGAGGCGGCCATCGAGGAGCGCGTGCGCAAGCACCGGGACCTCAAGAAGGCCGTGAGCGGCATCGTCTTCCTGCGCAACAAGACGCAGACCGACCTGGAGACGAAAGAGCGCGAGCTGGCCGAGGTCCAGGCGCAGATCCCCGTCGCCGTCGAGGAGGGCGAGGACGAGGCCGCACTGGTGCTGCTGCAGCGCAAGGACGAGCTGGAGGCCGCCACCACGCAGCTCCGCGCCGAGCTGGAGAAGATCTCCGCCCAGGCCGAGGAGTCGAAGGCGGGCCTCATCCAGTTCCAAGCCGAGATCGAAAAGCTGAAGCGCGAAAAGATCGAGATGTTGGCCAAGAAGGCCAACGCCGAGGCGCGCGTGAAGATCCAGGAGACCTTGGACGGGCTGTCCACCGACGCCGACATCAAGGCCCTGGAGAACGTCCGGGAGACCATCAACCGCAAGGTCGCCGAGGCCGATGTCGGCGCGGAGATCAAGGGCGAGTCGCTGGACGACAAGCTGAAGAAGATCAAGGCAAAGACGGCCAACGCGGCGGCAGCGTCGCAGCTCGCCGAGCTGAAGAAGGCGGCGGCGGCGCGCAAGGAGGCCGCCACTGCCGGAGCCGCCGGGGCAGACCACAAGAAGACGATGTAATAGGGGCGCACGGCTGGGCCTGCGCCCGGCCCGCCCGGATCTCCGCCGATGCCTCGTCTCCCCGAGCCCCTCCTGATGGCCTGGTCCCGCCTGGACGACCGCGGGCGCCGCCACGCGAGCGCGCTGGCGCTCATCGGGCTCGGCTACGTGGTGCATTACCTCGTGTTTTGCATCCCGCAGCCGTTTTTCATTGAGGATGCGGCGATCAGCTTCGCGTACGCGCGCAACCTCATGGACGGCGAGGGGCTGGTCACCTACCCGGGGGGCGAGCGGGTCGAGGGCTTCTCCAACCCGACGTGGACCTTCCTCGTCGCGGCCTTTTACGGGCTCGGCGTACCGGTGTGGACGAGCAGCAAGGTGCTGGGCGCGGTGCTGGGGCTGGCGACGCTGCCCTTCGTCGCGGCCACCCTGCGGCGGGCCCGGCCGGCGGCGACCGACGCGCTGCACCTGCTGGGTCCGGTGCTGCTCGCCGCCTCGCCGCAGTTCGTCATCTGGAACGCGTCGGGCCTGGAGAACAGCCTCTTCTGTCTGCTGCTCGCGGCCGGTGTCCACCGCGCGCTGGTCGAGATGGAGGGCGGCGGCCGCTGGCCTGTGTCGGGGCTGCTGTTCGGCTTGCTCGCGCTGACGCGCCCGGAGGGCATCGCCTACGGCGGCATCGCGGCGTTCGCGTTCGGGCTCGACGCGGCGGCGACCCGCCGGGCGCGACCGCTGCTGGCATTCCTGGGCGCGTGGCTGCTGCCGGTTGCGCTCTACACGGCGTGGCGGCTGTGGTACTTCGCGTGGCCCTTCCCCAACACCTACTACGCCAAGCTCGGCACCGAGAAGGAGTTCCAACCCTTCTCTTGGACGACAAAAGGCTGGAAGTACATCAACGGGTACTTCTTGCAGCACGGCTTGGCCTTCGTGCTGCCGCTGTTCGCCTTCGCGGCGGCAGGGCTCGCGGGCTGGCGGGGGCGCGTGGGGCTCGCCCTGCTGGTTCCGCTCGGCGTCTTGCTGCTCTGGGACGGCAAGGCCGGCTGGGAGGTCGTGCCGCTCTGGTGGAAGGACGCGGCGGCGCACTGGGTGCACGCGCGGGTGTGGGCGCTCGGCGTCGCCGTGGCGCTGTTTGGCGGGCTGCTGCTGGGGCGGCCGGGCTGGCGGGCGCGCGGGCTGCTGTGGACCTGCGCGGCCTTCAGCACGTTCTTCGCGCTCTACAGCGGCGGGGACTGGATGGCGGCGCACCGCTGGTTCAACCTCGCGGCGCCCACGCTGCTGCCGCTGCTCGTGCTGGGCCTCGCGGAGCTTCTCGAGCGCTTGCCCCCCACCTGGGCCCTCCCGCTCCCGGGCGCGCGGCGCCTCGGCCTCGGGCGGCTGGTCGTCGCGGTGCTCGCGGTGGTGTGGGTGGGCAATGAGGGCTTCCGCAGCTCCTTGTTCGCGGCAGACCCCGAGACGAGCGTGCGCGACGTGCACCGGCGCGTCCGCTACATGACCTGGGTGCAGCGCCGCCTGGACCTGGACCACGTGACGCTCTTCGACGTGGACATGGGCGCGCACGTCTACTTTTCTGGCTGGGACATCGTCGACATCGCCGGACTGGTGGACGTCCCCATCGCCCGGCACCGGCAGTATGAGAAGCCCTTTCTCCGGGAGTACGTCTTCCGGGAGCGCAACCCGGAGTTCGCGCACGTCCACGCCGGCTGGATGCGCACCATGAAGATCGCCTCGCATCCCGAGTGGAAGTCGAACTACCTGGAGATCCCGGGGTACCCCATCGGCGGGCGCCGTCTTCACGTCGGAAACCACATCCGCAAGGACATCTTCGTCAAGGCGGTTCCGGGCGGCGCGCCGCCGGCCGGGTCATGGCTGTGGGACTCGGGGGTGCGCCTGACGCGCGCCCTGCTCCCCTCGCCCGAGGTCGCGGCGGGCGGGTTGCTGTACGTGGACACAGCGTGGCGGACCACGCCGCGCAAGGCGGCTTTCCGGGCTTACTTCGTGTTTGAGGGGCCGGCCGGCCGCTTCGTCCAGGCGGTCGCCCCCGGCTATGACTGGTACAGCCCCGACAAGTGGAAGTCGACCGAGGAGGTCGAAGGGCGCTTCCGGGTACCGGTCCCCGCCGGCGTCGCCGAGGGCGAATACGCGGTGTCCGTGCTGCTGGTGGACGTCGCGACGGGGGCGCCGCTGAAGGCGCTGGGCGGCCCGGGGGTCGTGGTGCCCGCCGCGGCAGAGGCAGGGGCGGAGGCCGCAACCGGCCCGGAGGCCGAGGGCCCCACGGTGGTCCCGCTCGGCTTGGTGCTCCAGGTGGTGTCTCCCGCAGGCGCCGCCGAGGCCGCCGAGGCAGACCTCGCGGCGGCGCGGGCCGCCGCAGAGGCCGGCGACTGCGCCGGGGCCTGGGGCCACTACAAGGACGCGACACGGCACCGCCTCTCCGACCTCGCGTGGGCCGCGGAGGCTCGCCCCGGGGTGGACACCGCGATCGCCGCCTGCCACCTCGCCGCAGCGGCTGCCGCGGAGGGGCGCGAGGCGCACGTGCGCGCGCTGGTCGCGGCGCGGCGCGCGGACCGCCATCACCCCGCGGTCAAGGAGCAAACGCGGGCGCTCGCCGCGACGCTGGTGGCCGAGGGCGACACCGCCCGCGCGTCCGCCGACTGGGACACCGCCTACGCCGCATACCACGCGGCCCTCCAGCTGGATCCGCGGCTGTCCTGGGCGCGGCGCTACGCCGAGGAGGCGCGGGACCATCGGCTCGGCATCGGCGTGGCCGCGCCGGCGGGAGGCAAAGCAGAGGCACCGGCGGCACCGGCGGCACCGGCGGCACCAGACGCGGGCGCCGAGGGCGGCGCGGAGGCGCCGGCACCGGGCTGAAGCGCCGCCTCAGGCGAAGCGCGATAGCCCGAGAAAGCCGACGGGCAGATCGGTTTGGCCGGTGAGCGCGAGCGCGGCGGCGGCGGCGCCCAGGGCCGGAGTGAGCTTAAAGCCGTGGCCGGACAGGCCCGCGACCGTCACGATGCGCCGCGCGCCGGGGACACGGTCCACGATGAAGTGCTCGTCCGGCGTCATGGTGTAGGCGCACACCCGCGCCTCGGCGAGCGGCCCCCCGACGCCGGGCGCGTACCGATCCCGCATGGCCTCCAAGGCGACGCGGTCGGCGGGGCCCACCGCGCGCGGGTCCCGGTCCGGGTCCAGGGGGATGTCACTGCCGTGCACCGCGATCTTGGCCCGCCGAGGGCCGGGGCGCAGCGGGTCGCAGGGGATGCCGTAGACCAGCCGCTCACCGGGGCCGCGGTCCACCAGCCAGCAGGGGAGACGGTCGACGTCCGCGCCGGCGTCCGCCGGGCAGAACCAGCCTTGTACCTGGCGCGTCACGTGCAGCAGGCCCGCGAGTGAGGGGAGCAGCCCCGCCGTCCATGCGCCGGCGCACACGAGGGCGGCGCGCGCGCGCAGGGAGCCGCGCCCGGTGTGGACCGTCACGCCGCCCGCGTCCTCGTCCAGCCCCAGCACGGCATCGCCGGTGTACAGCGTGGCGCCCGCGCGCACCGCCACCCGCAGCGCGGCGTCCACGGCGGCCTCCGGGCGGACAAAGCCCGCGTCCGCCTCGAAGATGCCCGAACCGTCAGGGCCCAGCGCCAGCGCCGGGGCGCGGGCGCGCAGGCCGGCGGCGTCCAGCTCTTCGACGGGCAGGCCGTGGGCGCGAGCGGCCGCGCGACACCCCTCGACGATGGTGCTTCCGGGCGGCCCCGCCACGAGCACGCCGCAGCGAACCAGCAGCGGCGCGCCGGCCTCGACCTCCAGGGCCGCAAAGTCGGCGCTCGAATGGCGAAGGAGCGGGACGTAGTCCGGGTGCTCGAAATAGGCGTGCCGCCAGACACGGCTCTCGCCGTGAGAGCTGCCGCCGGGATGCGCAGGCCAACGGCGCTCGAATCCGATGACGCGCGCGCCCGTGCGCGCCGCCGCCCGCATGGCGAAGGCGCCGACGCCGCCCCCGCCGATCACCGCGAGGTCCGCCGGGGCGTCGGCGTGCATGGCCGTCAGCGCGCTTCGGCGGGCTTGTCGCGGAGGTCCGTGGCGACGAGGTCGAGCAGTTGGGTGGCGAGCTCGATCACCTGCTCGTGGGTGAAGCCTTCCGCGCGGAGCTGGCGATAAAAGCTCCGGGCCACGACCTTGCTGCGGTGCTGGAGAAGAAGAGGCTGGGCTTCGGTGCGCATGAGAGACCATCCCGATGGTGCGGCCGTTTGATGCAAGAAACGTGCCATCAACCCCGAGGCCGGTCGAGGGCGAGATGGCCGCTGTTCCCAGCGATCTCCCGCTTCAACCGCCACCGGGGCTGCGCGCCCCCGGCCCCTGCGCTGCGTCGCCGCTTACGCACCCGCGCGCACCGTCAGCGGCGGCGGGCGTCCGCGGCGCGGTCGGCGGCCTGCACGAACCGCTCGATGTTCGGCAGCGTTGGATCCAGCTGGGCGGCGCGCCGGAGGTCGTCGGCGGCCTGCTGGTGGGACTTGCGCTGGGCGTGGCAGAGGCCGCGAAGGCAGTAGGCCCGCGCGTGCTTCGGATCCTGCTCGACCGCCTGGTCGAAGGTGGCGATGGCCTTGCGGTACTCCTTGCGCACGTAGAACAGGTTGCCGATCTCGACCAGCGGCTCGACGGAGCCCGCCGCGCAGTCCTCTGCCCGCTGGAAGTCACTCATCGCGGCGGCGTAGTCGCCCAGCTCGACCCGGCAACGGCCCCGGCCCAGCCAGCCCTCGGGGCGGCCGCCGTCGACGGAGATGAGGTCCCCAAAGGAGAGCTCTGCCGAAGCGAAATCCCCCCGAAGCTCGGCGGCGCGGGCGGTGTCCAGGAACGCACGGGCGTCGGCGTCGGAGCCGCGGCTCTGCGTGCTGCCGACCAAGCCATCCACCGTGACCTTGGGGCCGGCGCTGGCGGTGGTGTCCGTGAGGACCGGGGCCCGGCGGCGGACGGCCGGCGCGGGGGCCTCGAAGGCGACCGAGAGGCTCGCGCTCTCGTCGTCGAGGCCGCCCCCCCCGCTGGGCTCGGCCCCGCCGTAAGAAGGGGCGTCGTCGCCGAGCTCGACGGTCTGGGAGACCGTGCGCGCCTTGCCCACGCCAAGGATCTGGATGGCGGCGGCGCCGGGCGTCTCCCGCGGGGCGCGGCTCGGCTCGATCAGGCGGAGCGCGCCCGCGCCCTCGCCGACGGTGGTGGCGTCCGACGCGGGGGCGACGCGGCTGCGCCCGACGGCCACCGACGGCGCCGGCGGCGGGACCGGCGCGGCGGCGTCCGGGG
>JBEIVK010000141.1:0-8343 GCA_040373935.1 Alphaproteobacteria bacterium | reverse complement strand
CACGCCATCGGCGAGCCCGCCGTCTCCCGCACGGCGAAGACCGACAATGCCCCGCCGATGGCGACATATCCGAAGCCAAGCGCGAAGGGCGCGGGCCCGAGGCCGTCCCGGGCGGCGAGGAAGCCGGTGGCCCAGGCCGACAGGCCCACCGCGAGGTAGCCGGCGAACTCGTTGAGGCCGAGCGCGAGGCCGCGGCGGCGGGGGCCCACGAGGTCCACCTTCATGATGACGGCGGCCGACCAGGTGAGCCCTTGGCTCAGCCCGAGCAGCACGTTGGCCGCCAACACCCAGCCCCAGGACGGCGCCAGCAGCAGCAGGGCCGGCACCGGCGCGGCGAGGGCCCACCCCGCGACCAGCACCCGCTTGCGGCCCCCCGCGTCGGCCCAGCGGCCGGCCAGCAGGTTGGCGAGGGCCTTGGACACCCCAAAGACCGCGATGAAGGACAGGACCGCCGTGCTGGCCGCGAGCTGGAAGCGCTCCGCGGCGAGCCCCGGCAGGATGCTGCGCTCCAACCCGACCATCGCGCCGACGAAGGCGTTGACGACCACGAGCAGCGCAAACTGCCCGGCGTTCTCCCGGAGCCCGAGGCGCGGCGCCGCGGGGCTCACGCGCAGGCCCCCGTGAGCCCGGCCTCCTGCACCGAGACATCGGCCCGGCGGGCGTCGTAGCCGAGCGCGCGCAGCCGCCGCACCGCCTCGGCCGAGAAGGTGCAGAAGGGCCCGCGGCAGTAGGCGATGATGGCCTGCCCCGGCGGCAGATCGCCGAGCCGCGCTTCCAACAGCGCCAGCGGGATGGAGCGGGCGCCGGGCAGGTGGCCGGCGGCGTACTCGCGCTCCGGCCGCACGTCGATGAGGATGGCGTCTCCGGCGGCGAGGCGCGCCTGCAGCCCCGCGGCGTCGAGCGGCTCGAGCCCCGCCGGGTCGGCGAAGAAGTCGCGGGTGAGCTGGCGCAGCGCGGGATCGTGCGCGGCGCCGACGGCGTGGAGCTGCGCGAGCAGGCGGCCGACGGCGGGACCGGCGAGCGCATAGACGATGTGCTGGCCGTCGCGGGTGGCGCGCACCAGCCCGGCCCGCTTGAGGACTTGCAGGTGCTGGGAGGTGTTCGCGACCGACTGCTGCACGGGCGCGGCGAGGGCCTCGACGGTGCGCGGGGCCTGGGCGAGCAGCTCCAGCAGCTCGACGCGCACGGGGCTGCCGAGGGCCTTGCCGAGCGCCGCGAGCTGGGTGTAGGCGCTGTCCTTAAAGGTGCGCGGGTCGGGGGCGGCCATGCGGGCTCCTTGGTCAAACATTCGCGTGAGTGATTGAATAACCGAGAGGCGCCGCGATCGCCCGGCCGGTCGCGCGCCGCGCCGCCGTCGGGGTACAGGACCGTCGCCATGCTGCGCCGCCTCGCCCTCGCCGCCTCGTCCCTGGTGCTCGCGCTCGCCGTCGCCGCCGCCGGGGCCGAGGCCTGGGTGAGATGGGCCGGCATCGAGAGCCGCGCCTGGCCGAGCATCGCCTTCATCGGAGACCCGCCGCGGGGCCTGCCCGGCGTCGACTACCTGCCCCGCGGCTTTCGCCTCACCGACGACGGCCTCCGCACCCCCACGGGCGTCTGCTTGCGGGACCCGGGCCCCGGCGTGCAGACCTTGCTCGTCCTGGGGGACAGCACGACCGTCCAGTCCACCGACGCCGAGGGCCGCCCGGTGGAGAACCTCGCCACCTGGCCCCAGCAGCTCCCCGGCCTGCTGGGCGCGGCGTGGCAGGTCTGCACCCTCGCCGAGATGGGCTACCACCCGAGCGACCTGGCCGCCCTACTCGCCGCCGCCGAGGGCCACGTGCGGCCCAGCCGCACCGTGGTGCTCTTGTGTGAAAACGACCTCGGCGAGCACCCGGCGCGGGCCCTCGTGTCGCGCCGGGGCGTGACGGTGCTCGCCACGCCGCCCCAGCAAGCGACGGTCTGGGCCTGGGGCTGGAGCCCCTTCCTGTTCCAGCGGTCGGCGGCGTACCGCGTCGCCAGCGCCGCCCTCGCCCGCCGGACGGGGGACGCCCGCCGCATCGCCACCCCGCATCCGGCGCGCCAGCCCGCCGAGGCGCTCCGGGCCCTCTCCCGCTGGGACCCGCTGGTGCTGCTGCTGCCGCCGCTGCACGCGGCCTGGGCCCGGCCGGCCCTGGCCGACGGCCTCGCCACCAAAGCGGGGGTCGCCATCGAGTCCCTGCCCCGCCCGTCAGACCCGGAGGCCCTCCGCCGGGAGCCCCACGACACCGTGCACCTCAACGCGGCGGGGCATGCCTGGCTGGCGGGGGTGGTGGCCGCCCGGTTGGTGGCGGCGGACGCGGCGCAGCCGCCGGCGGACGCGGCTCAGCCGCCGGCGGTCGGCGTGCAGGACAAGTAGGCGGCGAGCAGCGCGCGGTCGTCCGCGGTGAGGCCGCCGGCGGGCGGCATGTCCTGGACGTCCAGCGTGCGGACCCACACGCGCTCCCGCTGGGCGAGGGTGGCGACCTCGTCGTCGAAGACGACCCCGACCGGGGCGCCGCGGCGGTCCGGGGTGGACCCGGCGTGGCAACCCTGGCAGTGCGTGAGGAAGAAGCCCTGGGCCCAGCCCTCCCAGGTGACCGATGGCGCGGCGGCGCAGTCCACCCGCCCCTCG
This sequence comes from Alphaproteobacteria bacterium, assembly GCA_040373935.1. Classification (GTDB taxonomy): domain Bacteria; phylum Myxococcota_A; class UBA796; order UBA796; family UBA2385; genus JBEIVK01. The sequence continues at coordinate 5,714 of JBEIVK010000141.1, read as the reverse complement.
AGGCCGTGCGGCGGCGGGGCGTCGCCGGTGTCCGCCTGCGGGGCGGTGTCGCCCCCGCCGCCCTTGGGCCCGCCGGCGCAGGCCAGCCCGAGCAGGGCCGCGGCCAGGGGGGCGAGAGGAAGGGGGCGTTGCGGGGGAAACCTGGGTTTCCCCTGCCCCCTGAACATGCGCCCCCGACAATGCCGGGCCGACCGCGCGTCAGGCGAGGGCGGCATGGATGGGCTCGGCGTCGGGGAGGGCCTCGGCGGGGTCCACGCCGGCGAGGGCGAGCAGGGTGGCGCCGATGTGGTTGGGGGTCAGCGCGGTGCCTTGGGGGGTGGCGTCGCCGGAGGCCAAGTCGACCCGCTGGCCGGCGCAGGCGCTGTCGTAGCCGCCGATGGCGCGGCCGCCCCGGACCCCGGCGCCGATGAGGGCGCAGGAGGTGTAGGTCCAATGTTCTTTGCCGCCGCGCGGGTTGATCTGGGGGTAGCGCCCCATCTCGGAGAGGAGGACGATGGTGGTCTCGTCGGCGAGCGTGGGGGCGCTGTGGCCGGGGAGGGCACGCAGCCGCTCCATCGTGGCGAGCACGGCGTCGAAGAGGTCTTCGAAGCTGCGCCCTTGCTGCGGGAGGTCTGCGTGGGTGTCCCAGCCGAGGTTTTGCCAGCCGCGGTAGCGGACGAACCCGCAGCGCGAGAGGTCGGCCGCGAAGGCGTCCACCAGCAGGCTCATGCCCTCCTTGACCGTGCGGGCGACGCCGAGGTTGATCTCATCGGCGGCGGCGGCGAGCGGGCCCAGGCGGGTGACCGCGGCGCCCGCGCGGGACCAGAGCTGCGCGGCGCCCCCGGGGGTGGCGGCGGCGGACCCGGCGGCGATTCGACGGGCGAGGAGATCGGCCTCCAAGCTCTCGACCCGCGAGGAGGGAGCGGTGAGGAGGCGGTCTGAGCGGGTGAAGGCCTCGCCGGTGACGAGCTCCGGGAGCTGGCCGGCGTCCCCCACGCGCACGACCATGGCGCCGTGGGAATGGGTGTAGCCGGGGCCGCCGAGGTGGATGACGGGCAGCAGGAGCTGGGAGCCGGTCGCCGCGGCGATGCGGGCCGGCCAGTCGTCGGCCGCCGGGAGGGATGTGCCGGTGAGGACGAGGCGCAAGCAGACGTCGTGGGCGACGCTGCGCGCCTCGAAGCCGTTGATGAAGCAGGTCTGCGCGCCGTAGCGGGCGAGGAAGGCGCTCACCGAGGGGCGAGACGCATGGGCGACGAAGGGGATGTCTTCGGCGATGTCGGGCTCGGCGTCGCCCTCCATGTCGATGAGCGGCTCGCCGAACAGCGGGGCGAAGAGGAAGGTCTGGTCCCAGCCGCCCTCCGCGAGCACGAACAGAAAGCGCCGGTTGGCGGGGGTGTCTGCACGGGCCAGGCGCGGCAGCAGCAGGGCGCCGGGGGCCGTGGACAGCAGGGAGCGGCGGCTGAGGGGCATGGGCTCAGTGGCTCCAGAAGGCGGGGTCCCGCAGAAAGACGGCGACGAGGCTGGCCCACGCCGGTCCGGGGCCCTCCAGGGCCGCGACGGCCGCCCAGTGTGCGGCGGCGTCGGTGGCCTCGGCGGCGGACGGGCGCCGGCCGAAGATGCGGCGGTGGACCTGGGACAATGCGGTGTCGAAGGCGGGGTCTCCCGGGCGGGCATCCAGGGAGAGCGCGGCCGGGAAGAGGCGGCGCGGGCCGTCGGCCTCCAGCTCGTCGGCCACGACGGCTTGGCCAGCGGCCTGGGCCAGCCGCTGCACGACGAGGGCGTGGGTGAGCGTGGGCGCGCGCTCGGGCCGCGTGACGCTCTGGCCGTCCATGCCGCCGCCCAGGATGCGGTAGCCGACCACGTCGTTCGTGAGCTGGTCGTAGCCGCGGTGCTCCCAGCGGAAGCCCGTCAGGCCTTCGACGGCCGAGGCGAGCTGCTCGGGCGAGAGCAGGCGGCGCGTGGTGAGGCGGGCGGCGTCGGCGTCGGTGGCCTCGGGCCCCAGCGCGCCCACGCGATAATCCGGTCCAGCCAGAATGTTGGCCGCAAGCGCCTTGTGAAGCAGGCCGGACTCCTCGAAGGCCGCCTGCAGCCCGTGCAGCGTGTCGAAGTCCGCGAGGTCTGTGTTTCGGCGCCACAGCGCGGCGGCGAGGCTCTTCACGGCGCAGGCGCGAAAGCGCGGGTCTGCCGCGACGAAGGGCCCGAGGTCTGCCGCGTCCGCCATCGGCGCGCCAAACCAGGCCATCTCCGTCTCCAGGTAGTACGGGCCGAGCATCTCCCGCTCGGGGTGGTAGACGTTCAGCTCGGCCGGGGCGTAGATGTCGAACCACCAAAAGCCGAACAGGCTCGCCGCCAGTGGGTCCAGCGTCGAGTGGCAGCCGACACAGGCCGGCACCGTCTGGATGGCTTCGTTTTGGCTCTCGCGGTCCAGCAAGGCCAGCGCCTCGAAGCTGATCGGCCGCGTCAGAAAGTCCTCGCACAAAAACAACCGCGACAGTGCGCTCGCGCGGGACCGGCTGAAGTTGTTGGGCGTCGTGTAGTAGCGCCACCACAGGCCGTTGGTCATCAGCGCGCCGCCGGCCGGCCGCCCGTCCGTGTAGCGGCCCCAGCGCCAGCCCGGCCCCTCTTCGACGGCCTCGATGGGCCAGATCTCGCGCAGGAGCTCGTTGGCGACCGTGAGGTCCGTCGTCACCGTGTCCGTCCAGGGGCGGCCCTCGACGGCCACCCGCGCCATCACGCGCAGCGGCTCCTCGCCCACCGCGCGGCGGAAGGCGAAGTCCTGCTCTGGCTCCAGGCCCATCTCGAACCAGCGCAGGTTGAACTCCTCGCCCCGGGTGAGGAAGCGCTCGGCGAGGAGGTCCACCAGGCGCTCTTCGTAGCGCGGGTCGTCCAGGAAGGAGAGGAGGAGCGCGTCCACCGCCGCTGGGTCTGCCTCCACCGCGTCCAGCTCGGCGTCGGAGGGCACCACGCCGCGCAAGTCCAGGCTGCCGCGCCGCAGCAGCCCGAGGGCGTCCAGCGGCTCGCCCACGAACGCGCGCGGGGCGGGCGGGTCTTCGGGCGGGGCGGAGTCGCCGGGCACCGGATGGTGCGTGAGCGCGGGGCCCTCGGCCGGGCCGCCGCACCCCGCCGCCCACAGCAGCAGCAGCGGCCCGCGCAGCGCGCGCATCACGGCACCAACCCGACGTCGTGCAGCGCCAGCGCGGCGGCCCCCACCGCCGCGCCGACGCACAGCTCACCCCGCGCGGCCGACTCGCCGTGGAAGCGCAGCACCCCGCAGGGTGCGCAGCCGGCAAAGTCCACGGACCACCAGTGCGCGCCCGGGTCTCGCACCAGCACCTGCCCGCTCGGCAGGCCGTCGCAGACGTCGCTCTCGACGCGCAGCCCGCGGAAGGCCAGGGTGAACCCGGCCATCACGGCCCCGCCGTCCACCTGCACGCTGCGGGCGCCGCCCGCGTCCACGCCCTCGGCGAACAGCGCGACCTCGCCGCCGGCGCCCATCCAGTCCTCTGCCCCGTCGAGGTGGTAGACCCCGCCGGTCTTGGTGGACCACCGCAGCGCCCCGCTCGCCTGCCGGGCGTCCAGCGCGAACTCCCCGCCGCCGTCGAAGTGGCGCCCGTCGGGCAGGGTGATGACGAAGTTGGCCACGCCGTCGAAGTCCCAGACCGCGTCGTCGTGGGACTCCAAGAACACCCCGAGCCCGTCGAAGTGCGCGCCCGCGGCCGTCACACAGTCCGCGAACCACACCCCCGACAACGTGCCCTCCGACTGGCTCTCCCGGGCGGGGCAGGCCGGCTCCGCGAAGGCGAGGGCGTCCCCGTAGACCCCGCGCACGCGCATCGGGTCTGGCAGGCCAGCGGCGAACGCATCGCGGAAGGCGGCCTCGGCCTCGGCCTCCGACCACACCGCCGCCGCGCCGCTGCTGCCCGCCCCCGTGTCCCCGGCCGGCTCGCCGTCGTCGGTGAGGTAGCACAGGCCTCCGCGCCGCTCGAAGCCGGGACCGCACCGGACCGACGAGGCCGCGGGCGCGCACGCGACGGCCGCGGCGAGGGGGGCCACCGCGAGCCAGGGGGACGAGGGGGGGGGCATTGGGCCAGCGTACTCCATGAATGGGCCGCCCACCTCATGCGCAGCGCCTGCGTCAACCATCCTCACCAGAACCTGACGCCGGCCGGCCAACCCCGCCGCCTGCCCGGCCGAAGCGCAGGGCTGGATCTGCCACCGGTCCGAAGCGGAAGGCCAGCAGGTCGGCCAGGTAGCTCTGGTGCAGGCGCCACGGCACCGCCGGCCCTTGCCGCGGCAAGCCGTCCTGCGCCCGCGCCACGTAGCCGCTCTGCAGGTCCACCAGCGGCGTGCCCTCCAGGCCCTCCGGCGCCTCCGCCACGAACCAGTCGGCCCCCGTCGCGCGCAAGTGGGCGAGCAGCCGACACGCGTGACCGGCCACGAGGTCGACCTTCAGGGTCCACGCGTTGTTGGTGTAGCCGAAGGCCGCGATCAGGTTGGGCACGCCGCTGTACATCATGCCCTTGAAGGCGAAGCAGCGCGCGAGCGCCACCTCCGCCCCATCGACCGTGAGCGACACGCCGTCCATCAGCCGCATCTGCAAGCCCGTCGCTGCCACCACGATGTCGGCCTCGAGCACCGCACCGCTCTCCAGCTCCACCCCCGCCGGCACAAAACGCGCGATGCGCCCCGTCACCACCCGCGCGGCCCCGCTGCGCAGCGCAGCGAAGAGATCCCCGTCGGGCACCACGCAGAGACGTTGGTCCCAGGGCGCATACGGCGGGTGGAAGTGCTGCGCGGCGTCCACCGCCGGCCCCACCTGCCGCGCCGCCTCCGCCTCGATCACCCGCCGCACCACCCCCGGAAAACGCCGTGAAAGCCGGAAGAACAGCTCGTTGCGCGCGATGTTCTTCCACCGCGCCGCCGCCCACGCCGCCCCCGCCGGAAGCACCGCCTCCAGCGCCCGCGCCCCGCGGTCCACCGCCGGCTGCGACACGACGTAGGTGGGCGTGCGTTGCAGCATCACCACCTCCGCCCCTTCGGCGGCCAAGGCGGGCACCAGGGTCACCGCCGTCGCCCCGCTGCCGACCACCACCACCCGCCGCCCCGCCACCGGCAACCCCTCCGGCCACGCCTGCGGGTGCACGAGCAACCCGCCGAAGTCCGCCACCCCCGCCCAGTCCGGCGTGTAGCCCTCCGAATAGCGGTAGTAGCCCGTGCAGGTGAACAACACGCGGCACCGCAGCACCGCCGGCGCCGCCTCCGGCCCCACCGCGAGGTGCACCGTCCACCGCGCCTCCGCCGACGACCACGCGGCCCGGACCAGGCGGTGCCCCAGCCAGATCCGCTGATCCACCCCCGCCTCCGCCGCCGTCTCCACGATGTATTGCCGGATCGACGGCCCATCCGCGAGGGCCCGCCCGCCCCGCCACGGCCGAAAGGCATAGCCCAGCGTGAACATGTCCGAGTCCGAGCGCACCCCCGGATACCGGAACAGGTCCCAGGTCCCGCCGATGGCGCCGCGCGCCTCCACAATCGCGAAAGACCAGCCCGGCGCCCGCGCCTGCAGGTGACAGGCCACGCCCACCCCCGACAGGCCCGCGCCCACCACCAACACGTCCACCTCGGCAGGCAAGGGCCCCGGCCCCATCGCTGCACCCCCGGGTCGCCGCGTAACCGGGCGCCCCGCCGGCCGCGGGCCGGCGGCGGGCGTCCTCTGCGGTCGGCGCGCGGCGCCT
>JBEIVK010001002.1:0-1531 GCA_040373935.1 Alphaproteobacteria bacterium | reverse complement strand
CCTGGCGCGGGCGCCGCGGGCCCATCGCCCGACCACGCAAGAAAACCCCCGGACGGACCACCTCGTCCGGGGGTTGACTCGCAGAGGGCTTCGGGGCGGGCGCGGGGAGGGGAGGGCGGGGGAGGGGATCGGTGGGCGGGACGGGCGGCCGCGGGAGCGGTGGGGGGAGATCGGGAACGCGCCGCCGGAGGAAGGGCCTCGACCGGCATCCGGGGCGGGCGCCCCGGGTGGCCCCCAGGGCCACGAAACCAAGGTGCCCGCCGGCCCGTGCACCGTCAAGTCCACCTCGAAAAAATACCTGAGGGGTTCGTCGGGGGGGCGCCGCGTGGCATCCTCGTCGGTCGAGGCTTCGATGTCGCACACGCCCGGCCCCAGCGATCTCCCCCAGCTCACGCCCGACCAGATCCGCGAGTGGTCGCTGGAGCAAAAAGACCGCTGGTGGCTCGAAAACGTCTACAAGGGCGACATGCCGCAGCTTACCGCGCGGGCCGCCCTCACGGGGATGCTGCTCGGCGGCGTGCTCTCCCTCACCAACCTGTACGTGGGCGTCAAGACGGGCTGGACGCTGGGCGTCGGCATCACGTCGGTCATCCTTGCGTTCGGCCTGTTTAAGCTGCTGTCCCGCGTGGGCCTCGGCCACGAGATGACCGTCCTCGAAAACAACGCCATGCAGTCGGTCGCCACCGCCGCCGGCTACATGACCGGCCCGCTCGTCAGCGCCATCGCCGCGTACATGCTGGTCACCGGCGTCGTGCTGCCCGTCTGGGCCACCGTCGCCTGGCTGGTCTGCTTGTCGTTTCTCGGCGTGCTGTTCGCCTTCCCGCTCAAAAAGCGCTTCATCAACGACGAGCAGCTCCCCTTCCCGGAGGGGCAGGCGGCGGGCGTCGTCATGCACGCGCTGCATGCCGGGCAGGCAGCGGACGGCGTCTTCAAGGCCAAGCTGCTGGTCGGCACCGGCGCCTTCGCCGGCGGGCTCAAGCTGCTGCAGAGCGAGGCCATCACCACGCGCCTCGGCGTGCCCTGGGCGCACATCCCCGAGTTCCTCGACGCGTGGGTCTACACCCGCTTCACGCCGCGCCTCGCCGGCACCCCGCTCAAAGACCTCACGGTGCGCCTCGACAGCGACTTCGTGATGGTCGCCGCCGGCGGGCTCATGGGCATCCGCACCGGCCTCAGCATCCTGCTCGGCGCCATCCTCAACTACATGGTGCTCGCGCCCTGGATGATCAGCCGGGGCGACATCACGGGGCGCGTCGTGGACGGCGTGGCCGTGCTGGCCTTCAAGGACATCACGATGTGGTCGCTGTGGGGCGGCGTCGCCATGATGACGACGGCCTCGCTCACCAGCTTTTTTGGCAAGCCGGCCGTGCTGCTCTCGTCGTTCCGGGGGTTTTTTGCGCGCCGCGGCGGCGCGGCGGACCCGCTGCGCGACATCGAGCTGCCGGGCAGCGTGTTCCTCATCGGCATCCCGGTGGTCGGCGCCGTGGTCGTCGCGATGGGCTGGGCCTTCTTCGGGGTGACGCCGTGGATG
>JBEIVK010000551.1:0-3245 GCA_040373935.1 Alphaproteobacteria bacterium | reverse complement strand
GCGGCGCTGCTGCGCAGCCCGGCGTGGCGGTCGAACCCCGCGATGTCTCTGGCCGCCGCTGCGCTGGCGCTGGCCCAGGAGTCCGGGCGTTCGCGGTGGGTCTTCGTCGGCGCGACGGAAGGGGCGCACGCGGTGGCGTCCGTGCTCGCCCGCGCCTGGACGGCCATCGGCGCGCGCCGGGCCGAGAGCGATGGCCCCGCCGGCCCGCCGTGGGCCTCGGCTGCGGCGGTGGAGCCGGGGGACGAGGGCGCTTGGGCGGGGGTGTGCGCCCCCGATGGGGACGCGGTCGTGCTGGTCTTCGGGCCTGAGTCGTCCGCCGGCGACGGCGTGGCCCTTGGCGCGCTGGGCAGCGCCGCAGCCTTGCGGCGAGGGCTGCTGCAGGCCGACTGCGCGTTGCTCGCGGCCGAGGGGGTGCCTGTGGTGCGGCTCCACACCGGCGAAGACGGCCCGGCTGGGCGCATGGCCGCCGCGATGGCGGTGGGGACGGCCGCGCTGCTCGCGGCGGCCGCCCGCGGCCTGGATCCGCTCGCGTTGCCCGCCGCCGATGCACTTCGGGTGCTGCAAGGCGAGGCCGGATTGGATAAGCCCGCCTGAGCGCCCGGAGCGGGCGCGGGAGAACGCGTGGCCGCCGACGATCCGAAGCCCCTCAGCCCGGCGGGGGCCCCTGCCCCCGAGGACGCCCCCGAAGACGAGCGCGACTTCGTGTTCCAGGCCCGCATGGCGATCTGGAACACCTTCCTCGGCTACTGGAAGCAATCGCTGGCCGTCGTCGCGGTGGGCTTGCTGGGTGCCGGCGCCTACGGCGCTTGGCAAAACCAGCAACTGGAGGCGGTGCGCGGCGTGCACGCCTCCATCGCGCGCATCGAGCGCAAGGTCCCGGAGCCGCAGCAGGGCTTCCCCTATCTCCCGGCAGATGACCCGGCCGACGCCGCGCGCCTCAGCACCGTGGCGGAGCAGGCCGCGGCGATGGAGGCGCTCGGCCGGGCCGAGAAGGGCCCGGCGGCCGCCTACGCGCTGCTGCGGGCGGCGAGCTTGTTCGAGCGGGCCAACCAGCCCGATGGCGCCCTGCGCTGCGCCGAGGCGGCCCACGGGCTCGGTCTCGGGGGCGCGCTGGGCTGGGGCGCCACGGCGGCCCTCGCGGCGCGCAAAGCCGCCACCGGCGACACCGACGGCGCGCTGGCCCTCTACACCGCGGCGTCGGCCGCGCCGGCGGCGGGCACCTCGGCCGAGCAGGCGCTCTTCTTGCGCGGGCGCCTGCTGCGCGCGGTCGGGCGCACGGCGGAGGCGGTCACCGTCTTCGAGGAGTTCAACACGCGCTTCCCGAAGTCGGGGCTCGGGGCCCAGGTGGGCGCGGAGCTGCGCGAAGCCAAGAGCGCGGGATGAGCGCGCCTGCGTGGTTCGCGCTGGCGGGGCTCGTCGCCACGTCCGAGGGCCCATCCGCCGAGGGGGCGCCGTACAGCGGGGCGTTCTCGGATGTGCCGGCCTTTCACTGGCGCGCCGAGCTGCCGGGGCCGCCGCTGCCCACGGCCAGCCACACCGAGCTGGCCGGGCCTCTGCTGGTCGGGCCGCACATCTACGTCGGCGCGGCGAACCACGATGCCTTGCTCGTGCTGGAGCGGCACTCCGGCCGGGTCGTGCGGCGCTTGGAGACGAGCGCGCCGGTGCAGACGATGCCGGTGTTGTCCGAGGGGATCCTCTATTTCTCGGACACGGCCGGCACGACCTACGCCTGGCCGCTGGGCGCCGACGCCCCGCGCTGGGCGCACCCGTCCCGCTCTCCCGTGGTGGCGCCGGTGGGCCTCGCGGGCGACAAGGTGCTGGTGGCCGACGTGGACGACGTGGTGGTCGCGCTGGACCGCGCGACCGGCGAGCTGCTGTGGCGCCACGCCCAAAAGCTGGACCCGACCCGCCACGCCGCGCTGCAGCTCTACGGCGCGACGGCGCCTCTCGTCCATGGCGAGTGGGTGCTCGCGGGCTTCTCGGATGGCAGCATCGTCGGCTTGGACCTCGCAGACGGCGAGCTCGCGTGGTCCAAGCGGGTGGGCGAAGGCCGGTACCCGGACGTCCTCGGCGCGCCGGTGGCCCACGGCAAGGACTTCATCGTCGGCGCCTTCACAGAGCCGCTGGTCGCGCTGGACCAAGCCTCCCGCAATGTGCGCTGGCGGGTCGACGCCGGCGGCGCGTGGAGCCCGGTGCTGGGGGGCGGGGACGGCCCGAAGCCCGCGCCCGTGCTCGCGGGGCCGCACCGCTGGGTCTTCCACTCCGGCGCAGACGGCAAGCTTCGTTGCGTCGATGCCGGCTCCGGCGCGGTCGCGTGGGTGTGGGACTCGGGCAGCGGCAACGCGCTCACGGCGGCGGTGCCCACCGAGGCGGGGCTGCTCGTCGGGTCGTCCGGTGGGAGCGTGTTCCTCGTGGACACCGCGACGGGCGAGCAGCGCTGGCGTTGGGAGCCTGGCTTCCATCCGAGCGGCGTCACGGCGGCCATCGCGGTGGAGGGCCGGCAGGCGGTGCTCGTCACGAACGCGGGCGTTGTCACCAGCTTCCTCGTTCCGCCGCCGGCGCGCCCGGCGCCCGACTTCGCCCGTCGGCCCGGCGCACCATGAGCGAGCGGGATCGGGATCAGGAGCGCGACCCCCACGACGACGAGGGCCTCCGCCGGCTGCGGCGGGGCATCGCGCGGCGCATCTTCGGCGAGGAGGCTCCCGAGCCGGACCCCGAGGACGCCGCGGAGGCGCCGCGCCGGGGAGATGCCGCCTCGGACGCCCCCAAACCCCGCGAGGACGACCGCGCAGACCCGCGCGCCCGCGAGCGCCGCGAGGCCCGGGCGGTGCTGGGCGCCCTGCTGGAGACGGGAGACAAGGCCCGCACCGAGATGGTGCGCCTGGTCGCCCGCGAGGTGCGCTCGTACTTGGAGGCGTTGGAGCTTCACAAAGACTTGCACCATCTGCTCACGCACTACAGCCTCGAAGTGAAGGCGAGCATCCATCTCGCGCCGCTGGAGCGCCCGCGCCCGGCGCGCGAGAAGGACGAGCCGGGCGTGCAGGTGGGCCTGAAGCCGCGGGCGGGCGACGACGGGTAGGCGGGCGGGCCGCTCCGCCGGGGGCGGGCGGCGCCGAGGGCAGGGCGAGCGCGGCGCAGGCGCGGCGAGAGACGCGCGCGTGCCCGGGGCGGCGATGGCGGCAGCGCCCAGCAGCGGCGCGACGCGGCCCGGCGCCGGGCGCAGCGGCGGTCCCGGGCGGGTGAGG
>JBEIVK010000069.1:0-11591 GCA_040373935.1 Alphaproteobacteria bacterium | reverse complement strand
TCCCCGCCGCCTTCTTGCCCGCCGCCTTCTTGGCGCGCGACTTCGGTGTCGCCTACTTCGCGCGCGCCTTCTTGCCGCCCGCGTGCGGGTGCGCCTTGTTCCCGGGCGCCTTCTTGCCGCCCGCGTGCGGGTACGCCTTGGGACCCACCACACCCGGCGCCGAGGCGCCCGCGTCCTCCTTGGCGGCGCCGCCCCCCGCGCGCCCCGGCCCGCCGGCCGGCGCCGCCTCCGCGCGCCCCGAAGCCCCGAGCCAACCCGCGACGACCAACGACACAAGCACGCGAACCATGGCGTCCTCCGCCCCAGATTTTGCGCGCCTTCGCGCCGTCCAGGGTGTCGCACCGACGCGACCCCCGCGCCGGCCATTCGACCGCCCGCGCCGTGGGCTACAACCCTCTGGTGATCCCGACCCTGCTCACGACCCTCGCCGCCGCGCTGGCCGCCGCGCCAGCTCCCGTCGCCCCAGCCCTCGCCCGGGACTGGGCGGCCCTGTCGGCCCGCGCGAAGGCAGCGGGCAGCCGGCTGCCCGCCTTTTCTGCCGAGGAGCTGGAGCGCCTCGCCCGCGGGGACGCCGTGCGGCGCCGGGCCACCACCCCCAGCGGCGGGGACGGCGTGATCGCCGCGGTCTACACCCCGCTCGCCCCCGAAGCCTTGTGGGTGACCATCCAAGACGACAAGCACGACAAGCTCGTCGCCGGACTGGTGGAGGCAGAGGCCCCCGGGTCCACGCCAGCCGACAAGCTGTTGTACCAGCGCTTGGATTTGCCCTGGCCCTTCGAGGACCGGCAGTGGGTGATCCGGATCCGCAACCACGCCGGGGTCTACGGCGGGACAGGCGGCCAGGTGTGGGAGCGGCGCTGGTCGCTGGCCGACCCGGCCTTGGCCCCCGACCCGAGCCCCACCGGCGTCTGGGTGCCCGAGAATGCCGGCGGCTGGCTCCTCGTGGAGGCCGGAGGCGGGACGGTGGTGGTCTACGAGGTGCGGACGGTCATCGGTGGGGCCTTCCCAGAGGACACGGCGACGCGCTGGTCCCTGGTCACCGTCGAGGGCATGCTGCGGCACATCGTCGCGCGGGCGGCCGGCATCGACGCCCATTATGGCGCCGGGCACGCGCCCTTCTACCGGCCAGACGGCAGCGCCATCGCGCCCGGCAGCCTCGGGCGTCGCCCGCGACAGGAAGGGGGCGTTGCGGGGGAAACCTTGGTTTCCCCTGCCCCATGAAGATGGGCCCGCGCGGGAGGGCCGCGGCGGCCGCGCCGGGGCGCTTGCGGGGCCTTAGAGGCGGCCTTAGCCGTGCGGAGGGGGTTCCCGTGCGCGGTCTGTGGGCGGTGGTCGTGGTGGCCGCGGGGTGCGGGGGCGCGCCGGACTGTGCGTCGTTGGCGGGCTTGGAGCGGGACACCTGTCTGCAGGGGCAGATCGCGGCCCTGCCCGCGAGCGCGGCCGAGGAGGTGCTCGCCCTGGCGCCGTCCATCGAAGACCCGATGGTGCGCGGCGCGGCCGTGAGCCGTTGGGTGGGAGACCACGCGGCGGCGCTGAGCACGGAGCAGGGGCGGGCGCTCTGCGCGCTGCTGGAGGGGCGGGACGGCAGCTACTGTCTGCGCCGGCTGAACGCGCCGCACCTGAAGGCCGCGGCGCCGTGAGGGCGGTGGCGGCGCTCGCGGGGCTGTGGCTGGGATGCGCGGGGGGCGTCGGTCCGGGCGCCGGGGCGACGGATGTGGGGGTGCCGGCCTGCGCGGCCTACCTCGGGCACCCGGAGACCTACGGGTACTGCCTCTACAAGCAGGCGGCAGAGCTGCCCGACGCGGCGGCGGTGGAGCGGGTGTGCCCGGCGGCGGGAGACTGGGAGGCGGCGTGCCGGCAGGCCTTCGTGGCGCGCTGGATGCGCCCCGACAGCGGCTACTCGACCGACCAGCTGCTCGCGCTCTGCAAGCGGGCGCCGGACTGCGCGTTCGAGCTGCTGGACTTCCGCCCGATGGACGACACCGCGGGCCAGGTGGCGCGCTGCGAGGCCCACACCGGCCCCTTCGCCGAGCACTGCGTGGGGCACGCGCTGCAGCGCTGGTACTTCACGGAGCCGGACGCCGCCGGGGTGGAGGCGATGCTGGCCCTGCCCACGAAAGAGGACCGCCGGGTCGCGTTTTTCGTCGGGGCGGTGGTGGCGTGCCGCGGCATCGGGGCCTGCGGGGGCGCGCCGGCGCGGGCCGCGGCCTGCGAGTCGGCGGTGACGTCCTTCCGGGACAACCCGCTGAGCTGCCCGCGGGACTCGCGGCGGCCGCTGGGCGCGGGGCCGGGGCGGCCGGCAGAGCCGGGGGCCGAGGCGCCCGGAGAGGAGGGACGATGAAGCTTTTTGGGACGACGACCTCGCCTTTTGTGCGGCGGGTGCGGGTGGTGGCGGCGATGCTGGGGGTGCCCGTGGAGGGCGTGGACACGCGCACGGAGGCGGGCCAAGCGGCGATGCGCGCCGTGAACCCGACCTGGAAGGTGCCCTGCGCGGTGCTGGAGGACGGCACGGTCCTGTGGGATTCGCGCAACATCCAGGCGGCGCTGGTGGCGCGGCACGGGTGGTGGAGCCTGCGGCCGGTGCGGGACCCGGTGCTCGAGAACAACCGCATTCACCTTGTCGATGCAGCGTTGGAGGCCGCGATTTCGCGCTTCTACTTGCGCGCGGAAGGGGTGGATCTGGACGCCGTCCCCTACCTCCGCAAGCAGGCAGAGCGGGTCGCCGTGTGCACGGACGCGCTGGAGGCGGACATGGACGGCGTGTTCTTCCGGGGGAACGAGGCCCTCGGGCTCGCGGAGATCGCGTGGGTGTGCGCGTTGGATTGGTTCCGGTTCCGGGAGGTGGTGCCGGTCGATGCGCGCCCGGTGCTTCGCCGTTTCGTGGAGCACTGGGACGCGGTGCCCGCGTTCGCCGAGACGCGCCCGATGGTGGGCACTCTGTCCTGAACTGGCTTGAGCACGGGGATCACCGCGCCTACCGTCAGCGATGGGGCGCACACCATAACGGGGTGTGCGAAAGCCCTTTTTTGCTTGTAGGGAGACGCCCGTCAAGTTAGGGTGGGGCCATCTCCGGTGTGGGTGTCTCCGTGGGTAGCGTCTCGCCGTCGTCCCCGTCCGCTCCGTCGCCGTCCGCCGGCGTGCGCGTGCTCGTGGTGGACGACGACGCGATGGTCCGTCGGGCGATCGTTCGCATCCTCCGCCGCTCCTGCCTGCTGCGCGAGGCGGCGTCGGCCGAAGAGGCGGCGGCCGCGCTCGCGGAGGGGCCGGTGGACTTCATCCTCCTGGACGTCCGGATGCCCGGCCGCTCCGGGCTGGAGTTCTACGCCACCCTCACCCCGGCCCAGCAGGCCTTGGTCTGCTTCATCACCGGCGGGGCCGCCAACTCGGCCGATGAGGCGGCGCTGGCGCAGGTCCCGGTGCTGCGAAAGCCCTTCACCGCCGAGGAGCTGCTCTCCCGCCTGCCCGCCGCGCCGGCGTCTGCCGCAGGCTGAGGGCGCAGCGCGCGGGGCGGCCGCTCAGAAGCCCCGCGAGAGCCAGAGATAGCCGCCGGCGTAGCTGTCCGGCTCGCCGACGAGCAGCTCGCTGCGGCCGTCGCCGTTTTGGTCGCCCAAGAACGAGAGGGCGTGGCCGAAGTCGTCCCCGCCAGGGAGCGTGTGGACGGCGTCGGCGGGGCCGAGGACGCCGGTGAGCGGGCCAGAGAAGAGCCAGGCGGTGTCGGCGCCGGTGTAGACGTCCACCACGCCAAGGCGCTGGATGCTCGTGCCCGACCCGACGAACAGCTCGGCCGCGCCGTCGCCGTCGAAGTCGCCGCGGAGGTCGCAGGCGCCGCCCAGGCGATCCCCCGCGGTGCCGCGCACCTGCACGGGGGCGTCGAGCAGGCCGAGATCGCCGGCGACCGGCCCGGCGAACACGAACACGCCGCCGGCCTCGCTGCCGCCGGCGCTGGCCCGCGGGGCGCCGACCCCGAGCTCGCTGTGGCCGTCGCCGTCGAGGTCTGCCGCGCAGAGGGCACGCCCGGCCATGCTGTCGGCGGTGCCCGTGACGATGGCGTCCGCGTCGGCGAGGTCCAGCGTGCCGGCGAGCGGCCCGTAGACGACCCAGGCCTTGCCGGCCGCCGCCGCCCCGGGGCCGCCCACGGCGACGTCGGCTTGGCCGTCCCCGTCGAAGTCGCCGCTGGTGAGGGCTTCGCCGGCCCAGCCCACGCCATCGGTGCCGTCGAGGCGGGCGAGCGCGCGGCGGTCCACGTCGGCGGTGCCGGTGTCGGCGCCGGAGACGAGCCAGAGGGCGCCCCCGTCGGCCGCGCCGGTGTCGGCCCGACGGGCGGCGAGCAGCGCATCCGGCAGGCGATCGCCGTCGTGGTCTCCCGCGAAGGCGACGCCGGTGCCGAGGTTGTCGCCGGTGGCCGCGCCGTCGAGGAGCAGGGTCGCGCCGTCGAGGTCTGTCAGCCCGGTGGCCGGGCCGCGCACCAGCGCGATGGCGCCCGCGCCGGAGCCCCCGCCGCCCTCGCCCGGCAAGCCGACGAGGAGGTCGTCGTAGCCGTCGGCGTCGACATCGGCCCCGCCCGCGACGGCCGCGCCGGCGTAGCCGTAGGCCCGCGCACCGACCAGAACGACGTCGGCGGTGGGCAGCGGGACCTCGCCGCGCGGGCCGCCGGTGAAGAGGTAGACGGCGCCCTGGTGCTGCAGGCGCGGGTCCGTCGTCGCCCAGGACGCGCCGACCGCGATGTCGGGCACGAGGTCGCCGTTCACGTCGCCGGCGTCGAGGATGACGCGGCCACCGTGCATCTCGTAGTAGGTGCCCGTGAAGTGCGCGTCGGCGGCGCCCGGCCGGATGGTGCCGCCGAAGCCCGGGCAGTCCGCGGTGGCCTCACTGGCGGTGGCGTCGCAGTCATTGATGGCGCCGTCCTCGCAGACCTCGGCGGCCCCGGGGTGGACCGTGGCGTCGGCGTCGTCGCAGTCGTCGGCGCCGCCGACGGCGCCGGAGGGGGCGGCGCACGCCTGCACGGGGGCGTCCGGGTCGCCAAAGCCGTCGCCGTCGCGGTCCAGGTAGAAGGTGGTGGTGCCGACGAGGCTGTCGTCCGCCTCGTTGACGAGGCCGTCGCAGTCTTCGTCGCCGGGGCCGCAGGTCTCCGTGCCGGCAGGGTTGGCGGAGCCATCCGTGTCGTCGCAGTCGGCGCCGTTGTCGACCGTGCCGAGGGGCGGGGCACACGCGTCAATGGGGCTCTCCGGGTCCCCGAAGCCGTCGCCGTCGCGATCAAAATAGAAGGGGAAGGTGCCAGAGACCGCGGCGTCGCCGTCGTCGATCAGGCCGTCGCAGTCGTCGTCGAGGCCGTTGCAGACCTCGTCGGCGCCCGGGTGGACACGGGCGTCTTCGGGCGCGCAGTCGTCGGGGTTGAGCCACCCGTCGCCGTCGACATCGGAGTTGGTGCTCCCGCCCACGCCGTCATCGCCGGCGCCGACCGCCCCCGAGTCGGTGCCGCCGACCGTGCCGGCGGCGGTGTCCAGCACCGAGCCCTTGCCCGCACCGACGCAGCCCGCGAGGCCCAGGATCAACGGCAGGGAACGGATCGGGGACATGACGCCTCCACGGGATGTCCGTACATCGGCCCGGGCGCGGCGGTCCAAGCCAGTGCAGCCGATGGGCAACCAGCGGCGCCGCCGGGTTAGGCCCTCCGCCCCGGAGCATCCATGGCCAAAGCCGACGTCTTCCTGCCCACCGGCATGCGCGACCTCCTCCCCGCCCAGATGCGCGCGCGGCACTGGGTCATCGACACGGTGCGCGGCGTGTTCGCGCGCTACGGCTTCGACCCGCTGGAGACGCCCGCCCTGGAGCGCATCGAGACGCTGATGGGCAAGTACGGCGACGAGGGCGACAAGCTCATCTTCAAGGTGCTGAAGCGCGGCGAGGGCGGCAAGGCGGGCGAGGTGGACAGCGCGCTGCGCTACGACCTCACGGTGCCGCTGGCCCGCGTGGTGGCGATGAACCCGGGCCTCGCCCTGCCGTTCAAGCGCTACCAGATCGAGCCCGTGTGGCGGGCGGACCGCCCGCAGAAAGGCCGCTTCCGGCAGTTCCACCAGTGCGATGTCGACATCGTCGGCAGCGAGAGCCCGCTCTGCGAGGCGGAGTGCCTCGCGGTCGTGCACGACGCGCTGAAGGCCCTCGGGTTCACCGACTTCACGATCCGCCTCAACGACCGCCGCATCCTGCGCGCGATGGCCGCCGCCATCGGCGCCGAAGACCGCGAGGGCGCGATGCTGACGGCGATCGACAAGCTGGACAAGATCGGCCGGGACGGCGTGACGGCCGAGCTGCGGGAGCGCGGGTTCTCGGAGGCGCAGGCCGAGGGCCTGTTCGCGATGTTGGAGGGGCGGGCGCCCGTGCCGGGCGGCGAGGCGGCCGAGGCCGGGCTCGGGGAGATCCGCCAGATGGCGGAGGCCCTGGGCGTGGCGCCCGGGCACATCGCGCTGGACCGCACGCTGGCCCGCGGGCTCGACTACTACACCGGCCCGGTCTACGAGACGGTGGTCACAAAGCCGGCGATCGGCAGCATCTCCGGTGGCGGCCGCTACGACCGCCTGGTCGGCATGTTCTCGGGCAAGGACATCCCGGCGGTGGGCGTGTCGCTCGGCCTGGAGCGCATCCTCACCGTGATGGAGGAGCTCGGCATGCTGCCGGATGTCTCGGCGGCGGTGGACGTGTACGTGACGGTGTGGGACGACGCGACGCGCCCGGCGGCCCTGGCGGCGGCGGCGGCCTTCCGGGCGGCCGGCCTGCGCACGGAGCTGCACCTGGGCGGGGGCAAGCCGGGCAAGCAGCTCCAGGCGGCCGAGCGGCGCGGCGCGCGCTTCGCGGCGATCGTCGGGCCCGAAGAGGCGGCGGCCGGCGCGGTGCAGCTCAAGACGCTGGCGAGCCGGGCGCAGCAGACCCTCCCGCTGGCGATGGCGGTGATCCGCGCCAAGTCCGAGCGCACAGAGCCCTGAGGGCGAGGCGCCGGGGGGAGCGTTGCGAGGGGGGCGGAGCCCCCCTTGCCCCAAGCCCGGAACGGCCCCGGGCGGTCAGACGGCCAGCGCGGTGGAGATGGCCGCCCAGTGCGCGTCCCAGCGCGCCTTGTCCGGGCCGATGACGCCCAGCTCCAGCCCGACCTTCTCGAAGATGTCGAGGGCCTCCTGGAGGTCTTCGCGGCGGTTGGTGGCCATCGTGGAGGTGCGGACCAGGCACGCGTTCTTGGGGACGGCGGGCGGCAGGACCGGGTTGGCGAACACGCCCTCCTCGTAGATGCGCTGGTTGAAGCAGAGGAGGCGCTCGGCGGTGCCGATGACCACGGGCACGACGGCGGCCTCGCCGGCCAGGCAGTCGAAGCCCATGCGCGTGAGCTCGGCGCGCAAGAAGGCGGCGTTGGCGCGCGTCTGTTCGACCAACTCGGGGTGGGCACGCAGCACGCGCAAGGCGGCGAGCACGGTGGCGACGACGGGCGGCGGCATGGACGCGGTGTACATGAACTGCCGGCAGGTGTGCATCAGGTAGTCCTTGACGGCGCGGGGGCCGGCCAGGAAGCCGCCGACGCTGGCGAAGGTCTTGCTGAAGGTGCCGGTCAAGAGGTCCACCTCGCCGGTGAGGCCGAAGTGCGCGACGCTGCCGCGGCCGCCGGGGCCGAGGGTGCCGGTGCCGTGGGCCTCGTCGACGAGCAGCCGGGCGCCGTGCTGGCGGGCGAGCGCGACGAGCCGCGGCAACGGGGCGAGCTCTCCCGTCATGCTGTAGACGCCGTCCACCGCGATGAGGCGGGCGCCGGGCTCGCGGGCGTGGGCGTCGAGGAGGCGCGCCAGGTCGTCCATGTCGTTGTGCTTGAAGCGGACGAGGCGGGCGTTGGAGAGGAGGAAGCCGTCGATGAGGGAGGCGTGGTCCTCCTTGTCGGCGAAGATGAGGTCGTGACGGCCGACGAGGGTGCCCACCGTGCCCGAGTTGGACATGAACCCGGTGCTCCACAGCAGCACGGACTCCTTGCCGAGAAAGTCCGCCAGCTCGGCTTCGAGCTGCTCGTGCAGCTCCAAGGTGCCGTTGAGCATGCGGCTGCCGGTGCAGCCGGTGCCGAAGCGGTCGATCGCGGCCGTGGCGGCCTCGACGACGGCCGGGTGGTGCGAGAGCCCGAGGTAGTTGTTGGAGCCGAGCATGATGCGCGGCTTGCCCTCGATGACGACGCGGCTGCCCTCGCTGTCCGTGAGCGGGCGGAAGAACGGGTAGAGCCCGATGTCCTTCACCTGCTGGTGGCGGTTGTAGGCGAACGCGCGGGCGAAGAGATCGGCCATGGGCCCTCCGCGCCGCGTCTATGGGAGGCGCGGGGGTGCGTCAATCCGCCGCGGCGCGCCAAAAGCCACCGCGAGCGCGCCCCACCCGGAGCGCGCCCGCGGACCCGGCCCGCCGAGGGGCTTACTCGTCGCAGTCGCCGAAGAGCGCGTAGTCCACCTCGATGGTGGAGCCGCCCTCGGGGACGTAGTCGCTCTCGAACTCGATGGTGTTGGTGGCGGCCACGTACTCCCAGCCCACGGTGGTGGTGATGCCGTCCACGCGGACGGTGATGGTCTCCGGGACGGGGAACTGGGTGAGCGCGAAGGAGCTGAGGTCGGCGGTGGAGCCCTCGGCCAAGGCCTCGAGGTGGGCGCCCCAGTCCGTCGCGCAGATGGACAGGAAGAGGCCGCCCGTGGCCACCGTGGCCTCGTAGAAGCCGGTGTAGGCCGAGTTGCCGCCGCAGCCGGAGGGCATGTCGCCGCCGATGGCGTGGAAGACGACGTCGTCCGGATCGGCCTTGAGCGCCTGGAAGGCCGACACGTAGTAGGTGTAGTTGTTGACCGACTGCTCCGGCTCGTCGGAGACGCCGACGAGGTTGAGCGTCGCGTCCTCGCGGACGAGGCCGCTGTTGCAGCCGCCGGAGCCGATGGACTCGGAGAGGCAGGACTCGAAGAGCATGAACGCGCGCTCGGTGTTGCTGGCGTAGGAGCCACCGAGGTTGATCATCGAGGTGATGGTCGACTGGGCCTGCGACGAGGTGAAGGTGTTGTCGATGTAGAGGTCTGAGCCGTTGATGCAGCCGTTGTCCTCCACCGTGGCGGCGACGTGGAAGTCGGCGTCGAGGCCGGCCATCGTGGTGACGAAGGAGCCGAAGTTCGTCTGCACGTTGACGATGTCGTCGTCCATCGAGCAGGACTTGTCCACCGCGAAGATGATGTCCGACATGCCCTTGATGGGCTGCTCGTAGACGTCGGTGTTGGAGCCGTACAGCTCGCCCACGCCCTGCTGGGTGGCGATGACCTGGGGCTGGTAGGGGTCGTTGCTGTCGACGAAGAGGTAGGCCGAGTCCGGGAACTCGTCGTAGGGCGTGTAGGCGACGAAGACCTCGGCGGAGGCGCCCGGCGCGAGCGTCCAGGGCAGCGCGCCGTTGACGTCCTCGGCGGCGTCGAAGTCGAGATCGACCGTGCCGGTGGTGTAGTTCAGGTTGGAGACGACGAGGTCTGCCGAGCCCACGTTGCTGATGGTGATGGGCTGGAGGCCATCGCAGCCGATGTAGAGCGAGCCGAAGTCGTACTCGGTGGGGAGGACCTCGATCTGCGGGGCGACGCCGCGGCCGGACAGGGCGACCTCGACCGTCGGCTCGTCCGGATCGTTGGAGTCGATGTAGACGACGCCGTCGAGGTCCCCGTTGGAGGCGGGCGAGAACGTGACGGTGAACTGCGCGGTGCCGCCCGGCTGGAGCAGCACGGAGCTGACGGCGCCGATGGTGTAGGGGCCCGTCTCGTCGGAGAGGTAGAGATCCGAGAGGTTGAGGTCGGCGTCGCCCTCGTTGAGGATGGTGACGACCTCGGTGATCTCGGCGGTGGAGCCGTCGCCCGAGACGGTGATGGAGCCGAAGTCGATGGCCGTGGGATCCACGGTGATGTCGGGGGCGCCGCCGTCCGTGAGATCGCCCTGGGCGTCCTTGGCGTCCTGGATCTCGTACTCGGTGCAGGCGAGGGCCAGCACGCTGCTGCCGATGAGGAGGACCGTGGAACGCGACATGGGGGACTCCGAGGGATGCACGAAGGATACGACAGGGCCGGGCGGGGTGTGACAGCGGGCCTTGGAAAACCCCGCGCAGGCGATCTCCCGCAGCATACAACGGGAGAAGCCGGCCGGGAAGGGGCCGCGCGCGCGGCGCGAGATCAGCGAACCACGGTGCCCGGGGCGACGTCCTCGCCGATGGTGGCGAGGCCCAGCACGCCCTCGCCGCCCGCCGCGAGCAGCATGCCCTCGGACACGACGCCGCGGAGCTTCGCCGGCTTGAGGTTGATGACGACGACGATGGTGCGGCCCACGAGCTCGGCCGGGGCGTAGCGGGACGCGATGCCCGCGACGATGGTGCGCGGCCGCTCCTCGCCCACATCCACCGAGAGCACGAGCAGGCGGTCTGCCTTGGGGTGGGCCTCGGCGGCCAGCACCTTGCCGGTGCGCAGCGCGAGCTTGGCGAAGTCTTCGTACTCGATGAGCGCCGGGGCGGCGGGGGCGGCGGGGGCCGCGGGGGCGGCGGCGACTTCGGGAGCGACGGGCGTGTCGGTGGACATGGGACCTCCGGGGCCGCGCGTGTAGCCGGCGGCGCGGCCCCGGGCCAGGGTTGGGCGGACCGGGCCGCGCAGGATAACGGCGCCCCCATGGTACGCGCCCTCGGCTTCTTCCAAAGCGCCTTCGACCCGGACGACCCGGGCCGCCTCTGCCGCAGCCGCGAGCGCTGGGTGGAAGCCCCGGACCACGAGGACGGCGGCCCGGCCCTGCACCGGGTCGTGCTCTCCGGCGCGGCCTTCACCGACGACAGCGCCCGCGACGCCCGCCGCGGCCTGCCCGCCGCCGGGGTCGGGGTCGGCGCCGCCGTGCGCGCGCTCTTCCCGAAGGGCGGCATCGTGGCCGCCGCCGAGGACGCCCCGCCGGGGCGCGTGCCCGCCGAGGCCGAGGGGGTGGAGGTCTACGCGCTGCGCCGCCTCGCCGGCCCGCTGCGCGAATGGGGCGCCCGCTGGAGCATGGTCTGCGCCGACGCCGCGGCGGTGGACCGCGCGGTGGAGGCCGGGGCCGACGTGCTGCTCGTCGTGGACACGCTGCCGGCGACCGACGCGTCCGCCACTCTGCCGGGCGAGCCGCGCCTCGCCGACGACCCGCCGCCCCACGGCGGGCTGCCCGAGGGCCTGCGCGCCGCGCTCTACTACCTCCAGGGCATGCGCGCCGACACGCAGCCGCCCCGGCGCTTCCAGGCCACCGGCATCCGCCCGCTGCTGGACGGCGCGCGGGCGGTGGTGCTCTTGCACGAAGACAAGCACGGGCCCGCCGTCGCCATCTACACGGACGCCCCGCTCTCCGGCGTGGACGCCGTGGTGCAGCGGCTGGCGGTGCAGGCGGGCGCCTTGCAGGTGCCCTTCGCCATCCCGCCGATGCTGGCCCGCTGGGACCGCGCGGTCTTCGACCTGCGGCAGACCTGGGACGAAGCGACGATGGGCGAGTTCCCGGTGCCGCCGGCCGCCGAGGGCGGCTGGGGCCGGTGGCGGCCGCGCCACCGCCGCGCCGGCCGGGGCGCCGCC